>CAISJA010000083.1 GCA_903885525.1 uncultured Opitutaceae bacterium | reverse complement strand
CATCGTGGTCGACAACGACCCCGCCCGGGAATTCCGCGGCGAGGACCAGCAGCTCGACAAGGCCATCGAGGTCATCATGGAAGAGTTGCAGACGAAGCGGTACGACTACCCGCCGCCCCCACCCTGGCCGGTGAAGAATTGAGCGCGCCACCGCACGGCTTCCCCCCGCCCTCCGCGCCTCACCGGCCGGAGGGCGGCCCGGACGACTCAGGGTTTCAGGTATTCCTCCAGCCACGCGAAAACCGTCTGGTGCCAAAGCTCGCTGTTGCCGGGCTTGAGCACCCAGTGCCCCTCGTCGGGGAACATGAGCAGCCGGGCGCGCACCCCCTGGCGCTGGAGGGCGGTAAAGACCTGCAGGCCCTCGCTGACCGGCACCCGGAAATCGAGATCGTTGTGGATAATGAGCATCGGGGTGTGGAAATGCGCGGCCGCGAGGTGGGGCGAAAACGCCTTCTCCCGCGCGTCGGCCTCCCACGGCCGCCCATGCTCCCACTCGTCGAACCACACCTCCTCGGTCGTGCCGTACATGGACTCAATGTTGTAGACCCCGTCATGGTTGATGAGGCAGCGGAATTTGTCGGTGTGCCCTTCAAACCAGTTCATCATGTAGCCGCCGAAGCTGGCCCCGGCCGCAGCCATCCGGGCGCGGTTGATCCAGGGTTGCCCCTCCAGATAGGCCAGACAGGCCAGCAGGTCGGTGTAAACCTTGCCGCCCCAGTCGCGGGAAATCTCGTCGGTGAATTGCTGGCCGAAGCCGGTGCTGCCGCGCGGATTCGCCAGGGTGACGACATAGCCCTGCGCGGCCCAGAGCTGGGCATTCCAACGGGTGGACCAGCCGTCGGCGAAGGCGCCCTGCGGCCCGCCGTGCACCCAGAAGACGAGAGGATATTTTTTGGCCGGATCGAAATCCGGCGGGCGGAGGATCCACATCTGGACCGGCGTCCCACCGGCCCCGGCGACCGTGACCGACTCGGGCCGGCTCATCTCGATGCCCTCAAGCAGGGCGTCGTTCAGGTGCGTGAGCCGCTGCGCGGGCGCCCCTGGGGCCAGGCGCATCAGCTCCGGCGGCCGGTTGAAACCGGAAAGTTCATAGTACAACGTGCGCCCATCCGGGCCGACCCGCACCTCGCTGGTGCTGCCGCCGGTGACGACCCGCTCGGCGGCAGCCCCGCCCGCGGCGGCGATCCGCCAGAGCGTGTTGCCGGCGTTGTCCGCCGTATGGAAATAGATCGTGCCGCCGTCCGGTGCCCAGGTGAAACCGTCGACCGAGCGGTCGAGCGGCGCGGTCAGGCTGCAGCTCTGCCCCGAGGCGAGGTCAAGCAGCATCAGTTGCCAGCGGTCGGCCTCGAACCCGGGCCGGGCCTGCGCCCGGTAGGCGAGGTATCTGCCATCGGGCGAAAAATGCGGCTCGCCGTCAGCCGCAGGATTGGTGGTGAGCTGCCGGCGCCGCCCCGTGGCCAGGTCCACCAGCCAGATGTCGTGGTTGGTGCTCCAGGCCTGCGTGCGGGTGGGCACGGGCGGGGCGGTGAAGGCGAGCGATTTTCCGTCGGGGGAAAACGCGAACTCATCCCCCTCGGCGAAGGTGTCGGAGGTGGGCACGCCGTCGTTTTCGCCCGGCGTCACATCGCGCGGGCTGCCGGCGGCCGCGCCCTCCTGCACGCCCACCACGAACACATGCTGGCGCCGCCCCTCCACCCAGGAATCCCAGTGCCGGTAGAGCAACTGCTCGAACAGGCGCGCCTTCACCGGGTTCTTTTCCGCAGCGGCAAGACGGGACTGGTTCAACTTATCTGACTCGGCGAAGGGTTGGCCGGAGAACTCGGCAAACACCGCGGAGACGAAGCCGAGTTTGTCGCCCGTGGGCGACCAGACCGGCTGGCTGGCCTCGGTGGCAAGGTTCGTGAGCTGGCGGGCCTCTCCGCCCTGGGCCGGCAGCAGCCAGATCTGATAGCCCCCCTCGCGGTTGGACTCGAAGGCGATCCATTTCCCATCCGGCGACCAGCGCGGGTGGCGGCTGTGCCTGGGCGCGCTGGTCAGCCGGCGCGCCTCGCCCCCGGCGGCGGGAATGATCCACAGGTCGCTCTTGGTCTTGTTCTCGGCCTTGAGCGGATCGGTGACGACGAAGACCACCGATTGCCCGTCGGGCGAGAGCTGCGGATCGGAGATGCGGTGGAAACGGAACAGGTCCTCCAAGGCGAGCGGGCGCGCGCAGGCCGCGGCGGCCGTCAGGAGCAGGACCGTGAAATGGCGAAGGGGAAGGCGGAGCATGGGGGGATGTTTTCCAGCCAGTCAGCCCGATATCCGCGCGGGAGGGAAGCCCCGGTTTTCCCGGTGACCGGGCCGCCCGCCACGCACCCCCGGGCCCGGCCGGGTGCGCACCCCGGTACCGGACACGGAGTGGGAGCGCGCGCCGCCCCACCCCCTGCCACCGCCCGGGTCGCTCCCTTTCGCCAAGCTTGCCCCCTCCCGGTCGATTCCTGAAAATGCGCCCTCCGCTCCACCCGGCCTCGGCACAGCTCGGGACCGCGCAACCGCCCCCGCAGGCTGCTCCCCTGCTTCTCCGCCCTTCAGCCTTACCCCCGCACCCGTCACCCGCATTTCCCACCATGCCCGCCATCCTCTACACGGTCCGTTCCACCTGCCGGGATATTCCGCAACGCGGCCGCTACCTCGCCTGGCTGTCGCCCAACCACCTCCTCCAGGTGCTGGCCGCCGGTGCCACCGCGGCGCGGGTCGTGCTGCCCGACCGGGAGAACGAAGCCGCGCCCGCCGTCGTGGAGACGCAGTACGTCTTCCCCTCGCGCAAGGCCTTCGACACGTATGTGCGGGACCACGCCCCGGCGCTGCGGGCCGACAGCCTGAAACATTTCCCGCCCGAAAGCGGCGTCACGCACTCGCGGCAGGTGGCCGAAATCGCCGGCGAGCTGTAGCCCGTCCGCATGCTGGCCCTGCGCCCCACCCAACAGCTGGCCCGCCGGCTCGGGCTCTCCCGGCCCGCCACGATGCCGCCGGTGCCGAGCCGTGTGGCGGACTAGTGCGTGCATGAATTCGGGATCGCCCGCTGCCGCCACCTGATTTTCTGCCACACCGCTTCGCTCCATCCGGTGGTGACGTATGGCCGGGGCGTGACGGATGACGCCTTGCTGATCGGCCGCTTCATCGACGCGCTGAATTTGAATCTCGTGGGCTCGGAGCTGGAGTTTCAAGTTCAACGCCGGATCGTCCCCGCCTTGGGGAGGATTCCATGGGCGCCAATCCCGGACCGCTCCGTGATCGGCTCCATCAACGAGCCGATCTTTCAGGCCAAGGTCCCTGCCCCCCGTGGTGAATATTCTCCCGTGGAGCTGGGGAAGATGCTGGCTCAAACCCCGCTCGGCATACTCGGCATGAATTCTCCGGAACGGGCCTTTTTGAATCTGGCGGGCTGAACGCCTATTCCACCGGGTTGCCGCGATCAGAACCGGTACTTCACGTACCCCTCCAGCCGGCGGGGCAAGGCGGGGAGGATCAGCTCGCTGGCGGTGTAGGCATCGCCGTTGTGGATCCAGTTGCGCTG
>CAISJA010000082.1 GCA_903885525.1 uncultured Opitutaceae bacterium | reverse complement strand
TCAACCGAGCCACTTTCTTCGCTCAGTTCAGCCGTAGCTGTGGGACGGCTCTGAATCAGAATACTACTCCGTGGTGAATCCGAAGAACAACAAGAGCGAGTACGGCGCCTTCTTCATCGAGCCCGTCCAGGCCACCGGCGGCTACATCGTCCCGCCGAAGGACTACTTCAGGGAACTGAAAAAGACCCTCGACAAGTACGGCATTCTCCTCGTGTGCGACGAGATCCAGATGGGTTTCTTCCGCACCGGAAAATTCCTCTCGATCGAGCATTTCGATGTGGTCCCCGATGTGATCGTCTTTGGCAAGGCCATGACCAACGGGCTGAATCCGATCTCCGGCATCTGGGCCCGCGAGGAGCTCATCTCCCCGCAGGTCTTCCCGCCCGGCTCCACCCATTCGACCTTCTCCGCCAACCCGCTCGGCACCGCCGCCGCCCTCGCGGTGATGGAGCTGATCGAGAGCGAGGACTTCGAGACCACCGTGCCGCAGAAGGGGGCCTATTTCCTCCGCCGCCTCCAGGAACTGAAGGCCAAGTACGTCAACATCGGGCACGTCGAAGGCCTGGGGCTCGCCCTGCGCATGGAGATCTGCCGCGACGACGGGCGGACCCCCAACCGCGAGCTGACCGATGCGATCATGAACATCGGCCTGTCCGGCACGCTCAGCGCCGGCGGCAAGCAGCGGGGCCTGGTCCTGGACATCGGCGGCTACTACAAGAACGTGTTCACCCTGGCGCCCTCCCTCTACATCACCGAGGAGGAGATCGACCTCGGCGTGGCGCTCTTCGAAGAGGCCCTGCTCCGCGCCCTCTCGGGCCGGGCCTGACCGACGGAGCCCGCGCGCCTCCGCCATGAAATCTTCCCTCGCCCGGCCGCCGCCCGCCGTCCTGGCCGGGCTGGCCGGCGCGGTGGTCCTCGACACCATCATCCAGATATCCTGGAAGCTGGCGGCTTCGCGGGTGCCGGCCGGCGCGGACATCCCCGCCACGCTGCTCGGCGTGCTGCCCAGCCGGTATTTCCTCATCGCGATGCTGGCCTTTGCCGCCCAGCTCTGGAACTGGCTGCGGGTGCTGGCCCGGGCCGATTTGAGTTACGCCCAGCCCTTCACCGCCCTGAGCTACCTCACGGTGCTGGGCCTGTCGGCGGGGATGCTCCAGGAGCGGATTTCCGGGCACCAGGCGGCCGGGGTCGGCCTGATTTTGCTCGGCGTCGGGTGCATCAGCCGGACTCCGTATCAGACGCCGCCGGCCGGGCAGTCTGGTCTGGGCCAGGCTGGGGAGGCGATCCGATGAAGGCTTGGCCCATCGGTCTGGTTGTCCTCGTGGCGGCCATGGCGGTCGAGAGCCTCGCCCAACTGCTGCTAAAAATCGGGGCGGCGGGCGGGTCCGGCATCCTGCGACCGACGCTGCGGGGGATGATCGACCGCTTCCTGCCGCCCGATGCGGCCCGGGTGTGGATCGTCCTCGGCGTGCTGGCCTACGGTCTCGAAATTTTGCTCTACACTTTTGCGCTGCGTCATCTGGACGTGAGTGTCGCCGTTCCACTGGGCAGCCTGTGCTTTGTCGGCGTGGCGCTGCTGTCCCGGCTGTTGCTGGGCGAAGCCGTCGGGCGCGTTCGCTGGCTCGGAATCGGCTTGATCCTTGCTGGCACCGGGTTGGTGGCCCTCTGACCCATGCCGATCAACGGACAATCGGTGCAGGTCGGATTTGTGGCCCGGGCGGAGGAGATTCCGCCCGCCGCCTGGCGGGAGTTTTTTCCGCCAGCACGGGAGGGCGCGTGGTGGTACCAGGCGCTGGAGGGCGGCGGACTGGAGGACCAGTTTGTCTTTTCCTATGCCGTGCTCACCGTCGCGGGACGGATCGTGGGCCTCGCGCCCTGTTTCCTGCACGACGTGCCGATCGCCCTCGTGGCGCCGCGCCCCGTCGCCCTTGTCCTGCGGGGGTTGGCGGTCCTCTTCCCGCGCCTGGGCTATCAGCGCACCTTGTTCGTGGGTTCGCCGTGCTCCGAGGAAGGCACTGTCGGTCTGGCCACCGGCGTGACGCTCGGGCAGGTGCTCGCAGAGTTGCGCGCGGCGGTGCTGGCCCGGGCCCGCGCGCTCCGCGCCCCCATGGTGGTGTTCAAGGATTTTCCGGAGCCGGACTTGCCGGCGCTCCGCGGGCTGGCGGGATTCACCCCGGCGCTGAGCTATCCCGGCACGGTGGTTGACCTGCCGCCGCCCGACAAGGAGGCCTATTTCCGGTCCCTCGCGCAGACGCAGCGGCACAACCTGCGCAAAAAGCTCCGCCGCTCCCGCGAGCTGCTGGCACTGGAAACCCAGGTGCTGGCGCACCCCACCGACGAGGAATTGGAGGAGATTTCCGGCCTGTTTTTGCAGACCTACCAACGCGGCAAAACCAAGTTCGAGCGTCTGGGCCTGCCATTTTTCCGGCAAATCCGCGGCCGGCCCGAATCCCGCTTCATTGTGCTGCGAACACCGGGCGGCGGGCCGGCGGTGGCCTTCATGCTCGTCTTTGTCCTGGGGGACCGGGTCGTGAACAAATTCATCGGGCTGGATTATAACCGGGAGGGGCGGGCCTACCTGTATTTCCGCCTGTTTGAGGCGGCGGTCGATTTCACCTACTCGCTGGATCGGCATCACCTGCAAAGCGGGCAGACCGGTTACCGGGCCAAGCTGGATCTCGGCCACGCGCCCGTGCCCCTGGTCAATTTCTTCCGGCATCAAAATCCCCTCGTCCACGCCGTCTTCCGGGCCGTCGCCCGCCACATCACCTGGCGTTCCCTCGACGCAGACCTGCGGGTCTGGCTGGAAGCCCACCCGGAGAAAGAATGGAAGCTCCCGCTGTCGGGGCGCGATCCGCGCGGGGCCGACCGCACGGGATAGGTGGGCGGCCCCCACCGCAGAACCGCCGCCCCATGTTTGTCCTCCCCGGCCACCCAGCCTGATGCAGCTGTTCCACCTCGACCTTGGCGGCGCGGGCCGGCCACCCCTGCTGCTCCTGCACGGGCTGCTGGGCTCGTCGCGCAACTGGCAGACCGCCGGACGTGCCCTGGCGGAGCATTTCCACGTCTGCGCCCTCGACGCACGCAACCACGGACGGAGCCCGCATGCACCGGAATCAAGCTCCGAGGCGATGCGGGAGGATGTGGTGGCGTGGATGCGGACGCACGCCATCCCGGCCGCGACCATTCTGGGCCACAGCATGGGCGGGCGCACCGCGATGCAGCTGGCCTGCCGCCATCCGGCGCTCGTCAGCCGGCTCATCGTGGTGGACGTCGCGCCCCGCTCCTACCCGGGGCTCAGTCACTGGACGCATTTTGACGCGCTGCAGGCCCTTGATTTGTCCGCCTTGCGCTCGCGCGTGGACGCGGAGGAGCGGCTCGCTCCCTTCGTGCCCGATCCCGGGATGCGGAAGTTCCTGGTGACAAATCTGGCCCAGGATCACGCCGGGCGCTGGCACTGGACGGCCAACCTGCCGGCGCTGGCCGCCTCGCTGCCGGCGCTCGAGCTGAACCCGCTCCAACCCGACGACCAGTACCACGGCCCGGTGCTGTTCGTCCGCGGGGAGCGTTCCGCCTACATCCGCCCCGCCGATCAGGCCGCGATCCAGGCCCATTTCCCCCGCGCCCGGATGGCGACGGTGCCGGGGGCCGGGCATAACCCGCACATCGACCAACGCGACGCCTTCGTCGAGGCCGTCCTGGCGGCCGGTTGACCGGGATTGTGCCGGCGGCAGGAGGGCGCTCCCCCACGGCATCGCGCTGGTGGCGGCCGATCCATGCTCCGTCCTCCCTCCACGCGAACGCGGACGGCCTCAACCCTCCGGCACGACCGGCAGGAGATCGGCGGTGACCTTGTCCCGGCTGCGCCGGGCATGGTGCAGCCAGCGCCGCTGTTTCCAACGCCGGTACATGATGAGGCCGCG
>CAISJA010000081.1 GCA_903885525.1 uncultured Opitutaceae bacterium | reverse complement strand
GTCGACAACGGCCTGATCCGCCTCGAGGTGCTGGAGAAGCACGATGCCCACATCCGCTGCCGCGTGCTCACGCCCGGCGAGCTGAAGTCGCGCCGCCACATCAACCTGCCCGGCGTCCACGTCAACCTGCCCTCCTTCACCGAAAAGGACCGCGGGGACACCCTGATCGGCATCGAGGAGGGGATCGATTTCGTCGCCCTCTCCTTCGTGCGCGAGGCCGCCGACATCACCCAGCTGCGCGGCTTCCTGCGCGAGCACAGCTCCTCCGCCCTGATCGTCGCCAAGATCGAGGACCAGCAGGCCATCACAAACCTCGATGAGATCATCCGCGCCACCGACGTGCTCATGATCGCCCGCGGCGACCTCGGCATCGAGGTGCCGCTGCAGGAGTTGCCGGTCATCCAGCGCCGGGCCGTCCGCACCTGCCTCTCCATCGGCCGCCCCGTGATCATCGCCACCCACATGCTGGAATCGATGATCAGCCAGCCCATGCCGACCCGGGCCGAGATCACGGACGTCGCCAATGCCGTCTACGAGCAGGCCGACTGCGTGATGCTCTCCGGCGAGACGACCGTGGGCCTCTATCCCTTCGAGTGCGTGCAGGTACTCGACCTGATCTCCCGCCGCATCGAGGAGGAAATCGCCGCCGACTTCCCCCAGCCGACGGTCTTCCTCGATGAGCGGATGAAACTGCTGCGCTCCGCGGTGGTCATGGCCAACGAGCTGCCCAACTCTGTCCTCCTCTGTTTCACCCGCCGGGGATTCACCGCCGCGGGCCTTGCCGCGCACCGCCCGGCCCGGGCACCGATCCTTGCCGTCACCGATTCGTGGGAAACCTTCCGCCACCTCCGGATGGTGCGGGCGGTGGAGCCGTACTACCTGTCCCCCTTCGGCGACCCCGAGAAGAATATCGTCCGCGCGATCATGACCCTCACCCAGCAGGGCCGGGTGAAAAAGGGCGAGAAAATCGTCGTCGTTTCCGACCTCATGACCCTGCAAGACCGCCGCATTGATTCCATCCAGCTCCGCACCGTCGAATGACTATCCGCCGCCTGACCGCCCTCCTCCTGCTCACCGTCGCGCTGCTCCGGGCCGCGCCTGCCGCCCCGGAATTCCTGCCCGCCGACGCCATTGACGTGCGCACGCTGATCGCCCCGCCGCCGGACGAGAACTCTCTTGTCGGCCAGGGAGAGCACGAGGTGGCCATCGACCTCGACGCCCACCGCACGCCGGATCAGGCCGCCCTGGCCAAGCATTACGAAGCTCTCGATGTCTTCCACCTGCTGGTCCCGGTGCTGGGTCCGGACGCCACGGCGGAAAACCTCCCCCGCACCGCCGCATTCTTCAAACAGGTGCGCCAGGAGGCCCGTCCGGTCATCAATGCCGCCAAGCAGGCCTGGCACCGCCAGCGGCCCTACAGCTACAACCCCGCGTTGCACCCTGCCGTCGAAAAACCGGACAACAATTCCTATCCGAGCGGTCACTCCACCGACTCCGCCCTGATGGCCGTGCTGCTCACGGCCCTGCTGCCCGAACATGCCGCCGACTGGCAGCAACAGGCCGCCCTCGTCCGCTGGAGCCGCCTGGTGGGTGGAGCGCATTATCCCAGCGACGTGATGTCCGGAAAGCTGCTGGGCGAAACCATCGGCCGCGAGATGCTCAAGTCGCCCCGGCTGCAGGAAACTCTCGGCGCCGTCCGGGCCGAGCTGACTGCGAAATTGCTGCGCCAAGCGGCCTGAGCGGGCTGCCGCCCGGGTGATGCGGCGGCGCGCAAACCGGCGACACGGGGCCGGCGGAAGACCCGGGACCAGGAACGGGAGGCTTGTCCGGCTGAACCGCGCCCGGCCTCTCCCGAGCGCCCGCTTCATTTTCCCACTCGGGATTCGTGATATTCTCTCTTTGCGAAAGAAAACGGGGACGGAGGTGCGTCCGCTCGTCAAACGGCCGGGCCGGGATCGGCAAAACCCAGGGCATGAAGCCGGGTAAAACACCCTAGTTTTTCGGGAAATATACCCAATCGAATCCCTCTGCCTGTAAGTGGTTTGTGAAAAACATCCCGAACCCGGAAGCGCGCTCCAAGGACCTGCCGGAGTGCCGATAGACCCCGCATGAACATGATGCGCCTACTCCTTCCTGTCTTGGGTTTGCTGATTGGCATCGGCTGCCGCGCCGATGGCCTTGTTACCATCAATGTCAGCGAACTCCGCCAGTTCCCTAACTTGGAGAGCGTGTCCCGCGCCTTCAGCGAGCAGCAGAAGCCCGAGGTCATGTTCCTGGGTGTGACGAGACGTTTCAAGGATTCCTCCCTCGACCAGATCGCCGAATCCAGCCTGGCCTTCTTCGAGACGCATCCGGCCAACCTGAGCGGTATCATTTACCAGGTGCTGACGATCAGCAATGTCTCGTCCCGCATCCTCCACGGCGAGGCCGTCAGCCCCGCCCACCGCATCCAGCTGCGCAAGGAGCTCGCCACCTACGCCGAGACGAAGCGCCTCCTGCAATCCTATCTCCAGAACGTGCCGGCCGGCAGCAAGATCCTCGTCCCGCGGGACGGCAAGCTCTGCGACATCCGCGCCGAGGCGACCCTGATCGAGCACACCTGCTACGCCGCGAGCGCCAGCCTCATGATCGAGCCCATGGTGGCGACCTGCGTGGCGCGCTTGTGACGCAGTCGGGGCCAAGCGCGGCTTTACGCCGCGGGCATTCTGTGTCCAGCTGGCCCCCGCTTGGCCACACCACTTCCCAACTCCGTACTCGTAATCGGCTCAGGCGGGCGAGAACACGCTCTGGTCCGCGCCCTCGCCGCTTCGCCGCTCCACCCGCCGCTCCACTGCGCCCCCGGCAACCCCGGCATCGCCCAGGACGCCACCTGCCACCCGGTCGCCGCGGATGATCTCCCCGGATTGGTCGCCCTCGCCCGCCGCCTGCAGGTGGAATTTGTCGTCGTAGGACCGGAGGTGCCCCTGTCCCTCGGGCTGGTGGACGAACTGGCCAAGGCCGGCATCCCCGCCTATGGCCCGATCGCCGCCGGCGCCCGGCTTGAAGCCTCGAAAATTTATGCCAAGGAAATCCTCCTCAAGTACGGCATCCCCACCGCCCCCGCCGCCTTTTTTGCCGAGCCGGCGTCAGCCCTTACCTATGTGCGCTCCCGCCCCGTCCCCATCGTGATCAAGGCGGACGGCCTGGCGGCCGGCAAAGGCGTGGTGGTCGCTCAGACCCGGGCCGAGGCGGAGAAAGCCGTCCGCACCCTGCTCCCCCTCCCGAGCCGTTTGAAAGCCGGTCACCCGGCGCCGAAAATCCTCATCGAGGATTGCCTGACCGGGGAAGAAGCCTCCCTCCTCGTGGTCGTCTCGGGCCGCGACTACCTCATCCTGCCGGTGGCGCAGGACCACAAGCGGATCGGCGACGGCG
>CAISJA010000080.1 GCA_903885525.1 uncultured Opitutaceae bacterium | reverse complement strand
GAAGTGCTCATGGGAGAAAGGGCTGAAGGACTGAAAAGCGGAAGGGCTGGGGGTTCGGGAACTGGTGAAAATTGATTGGCTTGGCAGGAGCCTGCTGGCAGGCGACCCAAAACCAATCGCCTGCCAGCAGGCATCTACAGGTGTGACCGTTGTGGGGATGTTTGCTCTTGTCCGCCGAGAGGCGCGGCGCCAGGCGCCGGCCCGGCCCGGTGGGAGCATCGCGGCACGTTCGGGTAGTGGCAGAATATCATGGCAGGTTTCCGGCTCAGTCTTTCCGTCCTTCGGCCTGTCAGCCTTTTCCCCCGACCATCTCCACCGGCGGCTCGCTGTACTCCACGAGGGTGTGGTCGCCAGTGCGGCTGTAAAGGTTGATCCACTGCCGCAAGGTGGCGAGCTTTTCGTCGGCCAAGGCCATGAGCTGGGCCTCCGTGCAGCGCCACTGCCAGTTGCCGCTGGTGGTGCCGGGGCGGTTCAGCGTCGCGCCGGCGGGCAGGTCGAACAGGTCCTGCAGGGTGATGACGGCGAGCCGCGAGGGCGTGGCGAGCAGGGCGCGGATCATGGGCCAGGCGGAGTTGGAATCCTGGAGCTGGAAATACTCTCGCACCTGGCCGGCATAGGCGGGGTCGAGCTGCTCGAGCCAGCCGCGGGTGGTGCAGTTGTCGTGCGTGCCGGTGTAGGCCACGCTGTCGGGCGGGCAGAAATGCGGCAGGTTGACGTTGTGCCGGTCGTGGCCGTAGGCGAACTGTAGTATTTTCATGCCAGGCAGGCCGGCCTCATGGCGGAGCCGCACCACGTCGGGGCCGATGTAGCCGAGGTCCTCCGCGATGATCCGGGCCTGCGGGAGGGCGGCGCGGACCGCCGCGAAGAACGGCAGGCCGGGGCCCTTGCCCCACCGGCCGGTGCAGGCATCGGGGGCGCCGGCCGGGATTTCCCAGTAGGTGTCGAAGCCGCGGAAGTGATCGAGGCGGATGATGTCGTAGAGCGCAAACGCCGCGCGGAGGCGGTCGATCCACCAGGCATACCCGGTGCGGGCGAGATAGTCCCAATCATAGAGCGGGTTGCCCCAGAGCTGGCCCTTGGCGGAGAAATAGTCCGGCGGGACGCCGGCGACGACGAGCGGCTGGCCGCGGGCATCGAGGCGGAAGACAGCGCGGTTGCGCCAGGCATCGGCGCTGTCGAGGGCGACGAAGATCGGCACGTCGCCGATGATGCCAACCCCGCGCCCGGCCGCGTGGCGCCGCAGGCGTTCCCACTGGCCGAAAAAGAGGTACTGGTAAAACGCATGCCGGTCGGCCTCGCGCCGGGCCGAGGCGGGCAGCGTGCCCGCAAGGTGGGGGCTCCACTCGCGGTACTGCTCCGCCCAGTGCGTCCAGGGCCAGCCGCCGAAGTGCACCTTCAGGGCCATGAACTCGGTGAACGGCCGCAGCCACTCCTCGTTCCGGCGGCGGAACTCCCGGACGGAGCCGAGCCCGGCCACCTCGTCCTTGCCGGAGGCGGCAAAGCGGTCGTGGGCCCGGGCGAGCACGCCCCAGAAAGTCTCGTACAGCCGGCCGTAGTCGACCTTGGCCGCCGGCAGCCGGCGCAGGGGCGCGGTGTCGCCTTCGCCGAGCAGCCCGTCGGCGACGAGCTCGCCGAGGTCGATGAAATACGGGTTGCCGGCGCGGCCCGAAAAAAGCTGGTACGGGGAATCGCCATAGCCGGTCGGGCCGATCGGGCAGATTTGCCAGTAGCGGATGCGGGCGGCCCCCAGCAGGTCGAGAAAACGGCGGGCCCCGGCACCGAGGTTGCCGATGCCGTAGTCACCCGGCAGGGAGGAGACGTGGCAGAGGACACCCGCGGTGCGGGTAGCAAGCCAGGTGGTGGAGGCAGCGGGCATGGGGAAATCTTTCGTCAGGGTCAGCGGAATTCGAGCCAATGGGGGCGGGAATCGTCGGCAAAACGGACGTGCAGGACTCCGGCCGCGTCGGTCCAGAGCCCGGCGGCGGGTTCGGCGGGATGGAGGCGCGCCAGCGGCCGGCCATCCAGGATCACTTGCGAGGCCGCCGCGGCATGCACGGCGAAGTCGAGCCAGCGGGGACCGGGCTGATAGGGCCCCTGCGGGGCGGCGACCGTGAGGCGCGCCGTGGCGCCGGTGCGCGCGTAGTCCACCACGGTGCGCCGGATGACACCGCGACCGTAGGCCGGGGTCAGCCCGTCGTCTTCATAGAGCGAGCCCTGGGCAGTGCCCTGCTCGTCGGGATAGATGTCGAAGTAGAGCGGGTTCCAGGGTTTCTCGCCGGTGTGGCTCATCGGCTCCGTGGAGGGCAAAATGCTGCCGCCCCGCACGTAGAGAGGCAGGTGATCGAGGGGCAACTCCACCGCAAACATCCGGCCACCGGCCAGGGGGGCGCCGGTCCAGAAATCATACCAGCGGCCGCCCGGGAGGTACACGTCGCGGGCGCGCGCCCGGGCGTGCAACGCGGGCGCGGCGAGCAGCGCCTCGCCGATCATGAACTCATCGTCCAAGTTGAGCGTGCTGGGGTCGTCCTGGAAATTGAGCAGCAGCGGGCGGAACAGGGGCACTCCGGTGCGGTGCGCCTCCTCCAGCGTCGTGTAGAGGAAGGGGAGCAGGCGGTAGCGGAGCTTGAGATACTTGCGCACGATGGCCTCGTAGGCCGCCCCGTAGCGCCAGGGCTCGTGGTCGTAATCCTCGTTGGCGGCATGGTTGCGGCAAAGCGGCGCGAGGAAGCCCACCTCGTAGCTGCGGGCGAGCAGCTCGCCGTCACCCCGCCCGATGAAGCCGGGCAGATCGGCACCGACGAAGCTCTCGCCGGAAAGGCCCAGCGAGGCGAACATCGGGATGTTCAGCGCCAACGACTCGAAGGTGGCGGTGTTGTCGCCGGTCCACATGGTCGCGTAACGCTGGATGCCGGCGTAGCCCGCCCGGGTGAGGACGAACGGCCGGCGGTCGGGCTGCAGCGCCTGCAACCCCTCGTAGGTGGCCCGCGCCATGTTCAGGGCGAAGAGATTCCGGTTTTGCGGGTACAGGGTCTTGGCCCCGAGGTCGTCGAACACCACGTCCTTCTGCGAGGCGCCCGTGCGGTCGGCGAAGTCCGCAGGCTCGTTCATGTCCGTCCAGATGCCCGCCACCCCCTGCTCAAGCAGGGCGCGGTGCAAGCCGCCCCACCAGCGACGGGCGTCCGCACGGGTGAAGTCGACGAAGACGGCCTTGCCGGGCCAGACCTCGCCGAGGTAGAGGCTGCCATCCTGGCGGCGGAGAAAAAAATCGCGCTGCGTGCCCTCGTTAAACACGTAGTAGCTTTGCTCCTGCGGGCCGCGGCCGGGATCCTGGGCCGGGGTGGGCGGGACCGGTCCCGTGACCGGCTGGTACTTGACGCCGGGGTCGACGATCGCCACCAGCCGGATGCCCTGCTGGCCCAGCCGGGCGGCGAGCCCGGCCGGATCGGGAAAACGCTCCGGGTTCCAGGTGAATACCCGGTAGCCGTTCATGTGGTGGATGTCGAGGTAGAGGACATCGAGCGGGAGGTCGCGGCGGCGGTACTGCCGGGCGATCTCCTCAACCATGGTGTCGGGATAATAGCTGTAGCGGCACTGCTGGTTGCCGAGGGCCCAGAGGGGCGGCAGGGGCAGGCGGCCGGTGAGTTCGGTGTAGCGGCCGAGGATTTTCTTCATCCCGGGACCGGCAAAAAAATAGTAGTCAAGCACGCCGCCTTCGGCCGTGTAGCCGGCCGAGGCCTGGCCGGAGTGGCCGAAATCAAACGTGGTGCGGCAGGAGTTGTCGTAAAAGAGGCCGTAGGCGCGGCCGTCCTCCCAGCCGAGGTAGAAAGGGATGCTCTGGTAGAGCGGGTCCTGGCCCAGGCCGTAGGCGGGGGTGTCGCTATTCCACAGCGTGAATTCGCCGCGGCGCCGGTCGAGAGGCGCGGCTTTTTCGCCCAGCCCGTAGAAATGCTCGTCGAGGCCGAGTCGCTTGGCGGCGGCCAGTCGGCCGGTGCGCGGATCGCGGGCGGCCGGGCGCTCATCGGCGTTGATCCGGCGGTGCGAGACCGCGTCCCGGAACTCGACCAGCAGCGGATGGCGGCGGAGGACGATTTCGAGTTCCATCGTCGCCACGGTGACGGTCTCGGCGTCTTCGCGGATCTGGCAGGGCACGACCGGCCAGTCGGCGCGGGCGATGGCCCAGGAATGGTCGGGCGCGGCCTGCTGCCCGGGAAAGAGGGTCCGCACCCGCACCAGATCCGGGGCCAGCACGGTGAGCTGGATGAGGGAGCCGTCGGCGCAGGACAGTTCGAGGCCGTGCTCACGGCGGGTCAGCCCGGAGAGATCGCCCACAGGGTGGAGACCGGTCCAGTCCAGCGCCAGGGCGGACGTCAGAAGTCCGAGGCAGCAGAGAAGGCGGACGCAGGCACGCACGGGATGGTGGGAGGCAAGTGGGGTGGCGGAACGCAGCCCGCCCGCGGGATAGAAAGCGGCCACCAGAGTCAATCCGGTGGCCGCTGGGAGAGGGTCTGCCAAGACGCCGCCACGGTCAGGAAACCATCAGAACTTGTAGTTCAGGCCCAATTTGTAGGTCGCGCCGTACTTCTGCCAGTTCTGGATTTGGTTCGGGTTGCCGTTGTAATACGTGATCAGGGCGGCGTTGTTCAGGTTGCGGCCTTCGAGGAACAGGCCGAGACCTTTGAGCGGGCCGGTGCTGAAGGTATAGCTGACCTGGGCGTCGATCTGGTGGAACGGCGTCTCCATCGTGAAGCCGTCGTTGACGGACTCTGCGTTCGACGGGGTCGGGATGCCGAACTGCACGATGTATTCGCGGGTCGCCGACTGGTAGTGGCTGTTGACGCGGGCCGAGAAACCATAGCGTTCCCACGCCAGGGTGATGTTGCCGGACTTCTTGGACATGTCGGGGAGCGGGGCATTGCCATTGCCGGGGCCCCAGGGCTGGATGTTGCTGCCCACGAGTGTGCCGTTGAGGATCAGGCTGAACCCTTTGACGTTCCCGCCGCTGAGCAACTCGCTGTTGATGGAGAGGGTGGCTTCCGCGCCCTGGACGTTGCCGCCCTGACCGTTGACGAACTGGGACACGACACCCTTGGTCAGCGCGGGGGGCTGGGCCGAGGTGTAGGGGATGCCCGTGAAGTCGTACACCTGGTTCAGCTGGTAGATGTAGTTCAGGAGCTTCTTGTTGAAGACCGCGAACGAGAAGTACCCGCGGTTATGCGCGAAGTAGTGCTCGAAATCGAGGTCGATGGAGTTCGCCATCCACGGACGCAGATTCGGGTTGCCCGCATTGCCGCTCCAAGGGCTGTTCACCGTACTGCTCGCGTTGGTCGCATTATACCCGTAGTTGCTGCCGGCGCGCATGTCGTACAGGCGCGGGCGCTGTTCCTGGCGTCCAACGAAAAGACGGATGAGGTCGTTGCTGGTCGGGTGGAAAATCAGGTTCAACGTGGGCAGGACATCGCCGTAACTGGCAGAGGCGCTCGTCGGGAAAGCAATCGCCCCGCCGTTGCCGGCAAAGCCGTTGGATTTTTGCTTGGTGATGTTTGAGACCAGACCGAGATCGCCGTCATAGGGAAGGCCGGCGAGTTCACCCTTGAGATCGAACTGGACATAGGGGCGCAGGATGTCTTCCCAGACCTTGTAGTCGTCGCCCTTGAAGCTGCCCGGATTCGGATTCGGAATATATTTGAGCTGGCCGCTGGTATAGAGCGCGTTCGAATCCCAAGCGATCGAGCGGATGTTGCCGGCCCAGGTCAGATCGGTGAGGCCGATGAGCGGAGGCAGGGCGGTCTTGGCCGCGCCATTGGCATTGACGAGGTAACCGGTCGGGCTCTGGGCGTTCGACTTGTAGCGTTGGCTGTAGCCGACCCCGAACTCGACATCCTTGAAGAAGCCGAAATTCATCTCGTGCTTCGTGGAGACCTTGATGGAGTCAGCCACATCTTTCTCGGTGAAATACTTCAGGTAGCCTTCCTGGCCGGTGGCCGGGAAGGTGCCGGTGCCCCAGCCTTGCGGGTCGGTGACGGAGAAGAGCGAGGCGTTGCCCAGATCGAGATTGGACGTGACGGTCGGGGGATTGGAGGCGCCGCCATTGTTGACATTCAACGTGACCGGGTTGGCGGTGGAGCCGCCGAAGCCGGTGCCGGCATAGTCTTCCAAAACCTCCTCCTGGCGCTTGGCCGTGGAGATACCCGCCTGGACCTTGACCGGCCAGGCGGATTTCTGGGCGAGATCAAGATTCCAGATCACGGATTCCATGCGGGTGGTCCAGCGGGTGACCAGGTCCTCGAGCACCGGGGAGACATTGGTCATCGTATACTGGGACACCACCCCGTTCGCCACCGTGTAGCCGGGCTGGAGGTGTGCGCCGGACCAGGTGGTCGGGATCTGCATGCCGTCGAGCAGCTGGTTGTCGTCGAACTTGGAGTAGAAGAAGTCGAGCTTGCTGTGGATGTTGTCGTTCGGCCGGCTTTCGAGCACGAGGACAAAGGAGTCGCGCTTGAGCAGTTCGGCTTGGTCGTAATACTTCAGGCCGCCGATGATCGGGGCGGAGGCAGAACCACCGTCATAGCCCCAAGCCTGGTACTGCTTGCCGGCGTAGGGATTTTCGGCATGGGCAAAGCCCACGAAAATGCCTTCCTTGCCGCCGTCGAATTGGTCGATGTAGATGGCGTTGAAGCTCTCGCCGGCTTTCTTGACGCCGGGAGTGAGCTGCTTGAAGCCGGTCCAGTTATAGAAGGCGCTGCCCTGCACGACGCGGTGGGTCTGGCTCAGAGGAGCGGTCGTCTGGAGGTCGATCGTGCCAGCGAGACCGCCGACGAGGGCCGCCTGGCCGGTCTTGAAAATGGTCACGCCGCCGACCAGCTCGGACGGATATTGGTCGAATTCAACCGCGCGGTTGTCGTTCGTGCTGGCCTGCTCGACCCCATCAAGGGTGCCGACGTTGAAATCGGGCGAAAAACCACGGATGTTGATCTGTTGGTCGCGGCCGTTGACGCGCTGGCTGGTGATACCGGGCAAGCGGTTCAGGGCGTCAGCGATGGAAACATCGGGCAGCTTGCCGATGTCCTCGGGAGCGATCACCTCGACGAGGGCCCGGCTGTTCCGCTTCTCCGCCGCGGCCGCTTCAAGACTATGGGCGAAGGAGCCGGTCACGGTGAATTTGTTGAGGACGTAGGTCGTATCGTCCTGCTTTTTGGGTTGGTCGCCAGTCGCCGTGGTCGTGGTATCGGCCGTCTGGGCGAACGCAGACAACGAAGCGGCCAGGGTCAACAGGCCGACAGCGGCGAGCCGGTATCGGCTCAGACGCGGATTTTGTTTCGATCCTTCAGTATGCATGGTGGGGTGGTTAGTGCATGAAGCCGGCGGGATTGTCGGATCGACAACGCCGCCGGTCGCATGCTGGTTTGATCGGAGAGAGGGGAGATGAACCAGCAACGCTGGTCGGGGGGGTGATCCAACAGACTATGAACGGAGGATGATCGCTACCTCCAAACCGCACAGAAAACCGAGATGACCCGGAGAAAACCTCGATCTCGCGCGGGTCGGGAGGCGTGGCGCTGCTCCCGATCTTCCCTGATGTGTTTCCTCGGAGAGGCTGAAAAATCGCGTGGGGCGCCGAAGTTTTGTCCGGGTGGCCTATGTATTTTCGCTCCGGCAATTTTTGACTCCCGCCAGCAACACCCCATCCTCCCGGATTCACCCCCCTGCTGCATGTCTACCCCGACCTTGGTTTGCCCGGTACTCCAGCCTGGCGTCCTGGCCTCCCTTCCCTCTGTTCTCGCCCGCCGGGCTTGGCTCCTGGTCGTCGCCGCCCTCTTCCTTGTCACCACCAGCCCCGCCGCGGCCGGGCCGGACCAGGTGCCTTTGGTCAGCGTGCCGCGCTACACTCATCCCGGCACCGGGCAGGTGGTCTATTTCGTCGTCACCGATCGCTTCGCCAACGGCAGCCCGGCCAACGATACCGGCGGCCTCGCCGGGGGTCCGGAACAAAACGGTTTCGATCCCACCCGCATCGGCTTCTACCACGGCGGCGACCTGCCCGGGCTGATCGCCCGGCTCGACTACATCAAGGGCCTCGGTGTCACCGCCCTCTGGCTCACCCCGCCCATGCGCAATAAGCCCTTCGCCGACGGCACCGCCGGCTACCACGGCTACTGGATTCTCGATTTCCGGCACGTCGACCCCCACCTGGGCACCGACGCTGATTTTCAACAACTCGTCGCGCAGGCGCACCAACGGGGTCTCAAGGTTTACCTCGACATCGTCGTCAACCACACGGGCGACGTCGTCAAATACCAGGGGTCGGACTACCACTACGTCCCCCTCGCCCAGGCTCCCTACCGCGACGCCGCGGGCCGCCCCTTCGACGTCCGGGCCGTGGCCTACAACGGCCTCAACTCCCCCGCCCTGTTCCCGGCCCTCTCCGCCGCGCGCAGTTTCCCTTACCAGCCGGTCGTCCCGCCGGCCGAGGCCAATGCCAAAAACCCCGCGTGGCTCAACAACCCCGTCTACTACCACAACCGCGGCAACAGCCGCTTCCAGGGCGAGGACTCCCTCTACGGCGACTTCGCCGGCCTCGACGATCTTTTCACCGAACACCCCGCCGTGGTGCAGGGCTTCATCGACATCTACCGCCACTGGATCGAGGACTTCCACGTCGATGGCTTCCGCATCGACACGGTCAAGCATGTGAACCTGGAATTCTGGGAGGCCTTCGCCCCCCGCCATGCGCGAGGCCGCCCGACAGGCGGGCAAGCCGGATTTCATCCAGTTTGGCGAGGTCATGGACGGCTCGGGCAATTCCGCCGCTCTGAGCGAATTCTGCCGCACCGGCCGGCTGGACGGGACCATCGACTTCGGTTTCCAAGCAGCCGCCCGGCACTACGTCTCGGAGGGCGGCAACGCCTCCGCCCTCGCCCATTTCTTCGACCAGGACGATTTCTACACCGGGCCGGAGACCAATGCCCAGGCCAGCGCCACCTTCCTCGGCAACCACGACACCGGCCGCTTCGCCAGCTTTCTCCAGAAGGACAATCCGCAGGCCTCCCCCGACCAGCTCGCCCGGCTGGACGAACTGGGCCACGCCCTGCTCTATACCGTGCGCGGCCTGCCCTGCCTCTACTATGGCGATGAACAGGGCATGGTCGGCCGCGAGGGCAACGACACCCACTCCCGCGAGGACATGTTCCCGTCGCAGACCCCGGAATACCGCCAGGCCACCCTGCTCGCCACCAGGCGCACCGGGGCCGACGACAAGTTCGACCCGGAGCATCCTTTTTACCGCCTCTTCTCCTGGCTTGCCACCCTCCGCCGCACCAGTCCCGCCCTCAACCGCGGCGCCATGCTTCTGCGGCCGGCCCAGTCTCCCGGTGTCCTCGCCTTCTCCCGCATCGAACGCACCGAGCGCATCGAATACCTCGTCGCCTTCAACAATTCCCGCACCGCCGCCGCTACCGTCTCACTCCCAACCAGCCAGCCGGCCGGTGCCACCCTCCAGCGCATCACCGCACCGTGGGACCACACCGTCACTCCGGACGCCACCCTGACCGCAGACGCGCAGGGGCGGGTTGCTGTGACGCTCGGGCCGTTGCAGTTTGCCCTCTGGCGGGCCGCCCTGACCCTGCCGGCTCCAGGCAAGGCTCCGGGCATTGCCTTTGCCACCCCGGCCTCCGGCGCCACCCTGGCTCTCCCCGCGCAGGAGTATTTCGGCCACTCCTTCCCGGTCCGGCAGGAGCTCCGCGCCGAAGTGACCGGCGGTGACGGCGTGGCCGAGGTGACCTTCGCTCTGGAACGCTCCTCCCGCCCGGGCCAGTACGAAATCCTCGGCACGGACGACGCCGCCCCCTACCGCGTCTACTGGTCCCCGCCCCCCGACCTGGCCGCCGGGGAGACGCTCAACTTCCTCGCCACCGTCGATGATCTGCGCGGCCACCGCGCCACCGCCCGCGTGGCCGGCCTGAAAACCGCCGCCGGCACCCCGGCCTGGGGCATCCGCGGCGCCCAGGTACCCGTCGTCCGCCTCCAGCCCGCGGCCCCGCTCACCCTCAATCTCGGCGACACCCTCACCCTCGCCGCCCACGCCACCGGCACCGGTCCGCTCTTTTACCAATGGCAGCGCGACGGCCTCGATTTGCCCGGCGCCACCAGGCCCGAGCTGACCTGCCCTCCCGCCTCGGCCGCCTTCAGCGGCCACTACCGCGTGTTGGTCCGCGGGCTGGCCGGCAGCGTGCTCAGCGACGAACGCACCGTCGTCGTCACGCCCGCCACCGCCGGCCGGATCGAAACCCTGCCCGCGCTGCCCTCCCGCCATGTGCCGTCCCGCCGCATCGATGTGTGGCTGCCGCCAGGCTATGATGCCCATCCGGAAGAACGTTACCCCGTCGTCTACATGCACGACGGCCAGAATCTTTTCGATCCCGCCACCAGCTACGGCGGCACGGCCTGGGAAGTCGACCGGGCCGTGTGCCGCCTGATCCGGGCGGGCAAGACCAAGGGCGCCATCATCGTCGGCATCTGGAACACCGGCCTGGGCCGCATTCCGGAGTACATGCCCCAAAAGCCTGCCACCGGCGGCCAGCTGACGATCCTGACCGGCACCCCGCCCCTGCCGACCGCCCTCATCCGGTCCGATGCCTACCTGCGCTACCTCGTGGAGGAAGTAAAGCCCGCCATCGACCACGCCTACCGCACCCTCCCCGACCCCGCCCACACCTCGACCATGGGCTCCAGCATGGGCGGCCTGATCTCCGGCTATGCCCTGGTTGAATACCCGGCGGTCTTTGGCCGCGCCGGCTGCCTCTCGACCCACTTCCCCGCCGGCGATGGCCTGGTGGTGGACTACTTCGCCCGGCACCTGCCCCCGCCCGGCACCCACCGGCTGTATTTCGACTACGGCACCGCCACCCTGGATGCCCTCTACGAACCGTACCAGCTGAAGATGGACGCCGCCCTCCGCGCCGCCGGCTACACCGACGGCCAGGACTGGATCACGCGGAAATTCCCCGGCGAGGAACACTCCGAAAAATCCTGGCGCCAGCGCGTCGACCTCCCCTTGGAATTTCTCCTCCGTCCCTGATCGCTCCTCGCCCCGGCCCAGGCCAGTCCGGCAAATGTCACGGAATAAGTGACAATGACCTCTCGCCCCGGGGACCCATGGTCTTTTGTTTTGGCCTGGCCGTCAGAGAAGGCCGGGCTTCGCGCCCTCGGGAGCATGCAGAGGGAGCGATGCCTCAAAACAAAAGACTGTGCCGGGGACCGGCAGGGCTCCTTACTCCTACCGCGTAAGTGGCTGAAAAAGTTCATGCAAGGCGGTGGGCAGGTGACGTTGGTTGCGTAGAACGAAAGCCGGCGCGCAT
>CAISJA010000079.1 GCA_903885525.1 uncultured Opitutaceae bacterium | reverse complement strand
GAGCTGGGGTAATCATGGGGGTCTGCGCGAAAGCCCCAAGCGTTACCGCTCACGCAGACCGACTCCGACTTAAAACCCAGCCAAAGCGGACACGGGTTCTAGTTGGCGCCGACCTCGACGTATAGCCGGCGTTCTACACACGGCAGTAAGTTGCGACCACCGGGACATCAGCGGCGGCGAGATCATAGTCGCGCAGCCGGCCGGGCTCCACCCAGGCGATGGCGGTGTGCTCGTGCGGGTGGGGCGCGGGGGTGCTGGGGACGAGGGCGCAGACGAAGGGGATCATCTCGACGACCACCCGGGTGTAGTCGTGGGTGAAACGGGGCAGGGCGCGCACGATCCGGATGTCGCAGCCCAGCTCCTCGCCGATTTCGCGGACGATGGCGGCGGCGGGTTCCTCGCCGGGTTCGACCTTGCCGCCGGGAAACTCCCATTTGTCCGCGAGCAGCTTGTGGGGCGGCCGGCGGGCCAGCAGCACAAGCCCGTCGCGCTCGATCAGCGCACAAACGACCGGGACCGGGGTGGAAGACTCAGGCATGAAGAGGCCCCAACAAGAGCGGGCCCCGGGCCGGTAGCAACAGATGAATCGGCCCGGCCGCCCGGGGAAGAGGTGCCAGAATCCGGCGGCGGAACCGTTGGCCGGCGGGGGGGAGATTCCCTGCGGCGCAGCCCCGTCCGGGGGTGCCGGCAAATGCGGCTCAAGAGTCGCGCAGCCGCGACGATGCTAGGGGCACCACATGTCCACCTCCGACCAGTCGCTCCTGAGCCGGTGGCGCGACCGGCTTTTCGGCCGTGCGCGCGCCGCTGCGATGGGACCGGCGCGGCAGCCGGTGGCGCGACCCGGTCCTCCCGCGCCGGTGCAGCCGCGGGCGGGCGGCCCCGGTTCCGGATCGAACCGGCCCAAAGCGGCCCCGGTGGCTGCGGTCGGAACGGAGGAGCTCAAGCAGGCTCTGGCGGAAACCGTGCTTGCCGCCCCGCCCCGGGAGACCGGTCGGCCCGGAGCAACCGATCTCGCGGCCCGGCGCGAGAAGACGCTCCGGGACCTGGCCAGACTCCAGCAGATTCCCTCCCTGCAATCGGTGGCGCGGGGTTTCATCGCCTCCGCCAGCCGCGATTACCTCGCTGCCGATGAGCTGGTGGAAACGATCGAGAAGGATCCCGCCCTGTGTGTGCGCGTCCTGCGGCTGGCCAACTCCGCCTACATCGGGGCGGCCGGGCATATCGATGACCTGCTGACGGCGGTGCAGATGCTCGGCGTGCAGCGCATCCGCACCGTCATGCAGGTGCTGTACACGCTGCGGGATTCGCGCAGCATCGCCCCGGGCTTCGACTGGCAGCATCTCTGGATGCATGCGCTGGCCACCGCGGATCTCGCCGAGGAGCTGGAGTGGCAGCTCGGCCTCAGCAACGTGCCGATGCTGTACCTGTCCGGGCTGCTCCACGATGTGGGCAAGATCGTCCTGTCCGTGCTGGCGGCGGAGGAATATCGCGCGGTGCTGCTCCTGGCCTGGCATGAGTCCCGGCCTTTGGAGGAGATGGAGCTGGAGCGTTTTGGCGTCACGCACCGGGAGGCCGGCCGGATTTTTCTCGTGGCGAACAGCATGGCCGAAGCGGTCGCCGTCGCCGCGGAGCACCACCGGAATCCGGCGGAGGCGCCGAAGGAGTTCCGGCTGACCGTGGCCTTGGTCGCCGTGGCCAACTCCATCAGCAAGGCGTACGGACTCGGGTTCAGCGGGTCGGTGCTGGGCGAAGCGGACGGGGATCTGGCCGATCTGCCGGCCTGGCAGGTGATCGCGGAGGAAACCGGCCGGAGGCCGGATGTGGCCGCTCTGGAGGAGGGGTTGCGCGACTATCTGCCCGGATTGAAGGCGACCCTGCGCAGCCTGCGCTGAACGCCGCCGCCGGCCGTGCCCCCACGGCAGGGCGCCCCCGGCTGCTGCCGGGCGGGTGGCCGGGTGCCTGCGCCTGCAACTTTCCGCCGGGGTGCGGTGTTGTTGAAGCACCATGAAAACTTTCCTCAAACTCCTCCTTCTCGCCGCCCTCCTCGTCGTGGCGATCAAGTTAAGTCCCCTCCTGTTCTTCGCTGCGCTGGCCGGGCTGCTGGTCGCCGCTGGTCTCGGGATCGTCGGCCTCTCGTTGCTCGCCGTGCTCGCCGCGGTGCTGGTGGCCCTGGCGGCGGCGCTGTCGCCGATCTGGATCCCGGTGCTGGCGGTGGTCGGGCTGGTCCACCTCTGGAAGCGGCACCACGCCGCGCCGGCCCCGGCCGTCTGAATCCGTCCAGCCTCTGCCGGACAGGCCAGCCCCGGCGGGGAAGAACAAAAAGCGGCGGTCCGCACGGGACCGCCGCCAGCATTTCCGGAGGACGCCGCCGGACCGCATCCCGCCGCAGGTTTTCGCGTGGCGAAAACCTCAGGTGAGCATGTCGGCGACGAAGGCGCGCTCCTCGACAAGTTCCTTGTTGGTTGCGGCCAGCTTGGATTTCGCAAAGTCATCCATTGCGTAGCCGTGGATGATTTCATACGAGCCCTCCGTGGTGGTGCGGACGGGCATGCCGGCCCAGACGTGCGGATCGAAGCCGTAGGAACCGTCGGACTTGACGGCGATGGAGTGGACGGTGCCGGGCGTCATGAGGTCATGGACGTGGTCGACGAGGGCGTTGGCGGCGGAGGCGGCGGAGGACGCGCCGCGGGCGGCGATGATGGCGGCACCGCGTTTGCCGACGGTCTCGCAGAAGGGGCCCTGCAGCCAGGCGGTGTCGGTGATGATTTCCGTGGCGAGCCGGCCCTTGATCGAGGCATGGGCGTAGGCGGGGAACATGGTCGGGCTGTGGTTGCCGTAGATAAAAATGCTGTGGACCGCGGTGAGGTCGACGCCGGCCTTCTTGGCGAGCTGGCTCTGGGCGCGGTTCTGGTCGAGGCGCACCATGGCGGTGAAGCGTTCGGGCGGGAGGCGTTTCGCCTGGGAGGCGGCGATCATGCAGTTGGTGTTGGCGGGATTGCCCACCACGGCGACGCGGGCGTTGTCGGCGGCCACGGCGTCGATGATCCGGCCCTGCGTGATGAAGATCCGGCCGTTGTCCTTGAGCAGGTCGGCCCGTTCCATGCCGGGGCCGCGCGGTTTGGCGCCGACGAGCAGGCACCAGTTGGCGTCCCGGAAGCCGACCTCGGCCTGGTCGGTCATGACGATGCCCTTGAGGAGGGGGAAGGCGCAGTCGTCGAGTTCCATGGCCACGCCTTCGAGCGCCTTCATCGCCTTTTCGACGGGGGCCTCGATCAATTGGAGGATGACGGGCTGGTCCGGGCCGAACATGGCGCCCGAAGCGATGCGGAAAAGCAGGGAGTAACCAATCTGGCCGGCGGCGCCGGTCACTGCGACTCGGAGGGGTAGGTTCATAGGGTCATCAGCAAAAGGGGGAAAGGCCGGGAAGACACGCGCGAATTGTGCGGCCGGGAAAAATTAAGCCAGCGGCGGGGGGGCGGAGGAAAATCTACTGCGAGGGGATTTCGGGCCGCCCGAAATCCCCTGAGCCGATGGCCTTGGCCATCGGAAAAACACCAGACAATCCCCGACAAGCAGGTGGCGGCAAAGGGGGTGGAGCGTGACCTCTGGACACGCTGAATCCGACCCAAGGTTCCGCCTTCTGCCTAACCAGCAAAGCGCGGGGCGAGGGAGGCGTGGAGGTCGCGGACCAGCTTTTCCGTGGCCGGCCAGCCGATGCAGCCGTCGGTGATGGAGACGCCGTAGCGGAGCTTGTCCTTGGGCTGGGGGAACGGCTGGTTGCCGGCTCCGAGGTTGCTTTCGACCATGGCGCCCATGATGGAGCGGTTGCCGGCGGAGATCTGGGCCTGCAGGGCCGACATGACCTCGGGCTGCAGCTCGGGCCGTTTGGCGGAATTGTCGTGGGAGCAGTCAACCAAGATTGCTTGAGGCAGGCCGGCGGTGGCGAGCAGGGCCTCGGTGTCGGCGATGGCGGCGGCGGAGTAGTTCGGGCCGGCGGCCCCGCCGCGGAGCACGACGTGGCAGTCCGGGTTGCCGCGGGTGCTGATGACGGCGGCGGTCCCGGCGAGGTTGATGCCGAGGAAGGTGTGCGGCTGGGCGGCGGCGCGAATGGCGTTGATGGCGTTCTTGATACTGCCGTCGGTGCTGTTCTTGAAGCCAAGGGGCATGGACAGGCCCGAGGCCATCTGGCGGTGCGTCTGCGATTCCGTCGTGCGGGCGCCGATGGCCGACCAGCAGATCAGGTCGGCGATGTATTGCGGGGTGATCGGGTCGAGCAGTTCGGTGGCGGTGGGCAGGCCGAGGTCGAGCACCTCCTTGAGGAAGGTGCGCGCCAGGCGGAGGCCGCCGGTGATGTCGTGCGAGCCGTCGAGGTGCGGATCCATGATCAGGCCCTTCCAGCCGACGGTGGTGCGGGGTTTCTCGAAATAGACGCGCATCACAATCATCACCCGGTCCGCCACCTCGCGGGAGAGGGCGGCGAGTTGGCGGGCGTACTCGCGGCCGCCTTCGAGATCATGGATCGAGCAGGGGCCGATGATAAGGAGAAAGCGCCGGTCGTCGGTGAAGATGATCCGGTGGATGTCGCTCCGGGCGGCGGTCACGAAGGCGGCCTCGGCCGCGGTCTTGGGCAATTCAGCCAGCAGGTCGGCGGGAGAGGGCAGCGCCTTGGTCTCGAGGACGTTGATGTCGGAGGTTCGGTGCACGGGACCAAGACCTTGCGGCGTTCCGCCCCGCGGGGGCAAGTCCGGGTGCGGGGGAAGAATGACATACAGGCAAGCAGGCGGGCGCGGGCCCCGCTCTCCGGTGGGAAAAGAAAAGGCGGGCCGCCTACCCCTAAGCGGCCCGCCATTGCTTTCTTAGTTACCCCAAAACTCCCGCTAGGCGGGAGAAGT
>CAISJA010000078.1 GCA_903885525.1 uncultured Opitutaceae bacterium | reverse complement strand
CCGGTGGCTGCCCTGCGCCGCAAACAGGAAGACCTCCGTGCGCATTCGTGGGCTTTGGCTCTTCAGGGTGAGGGCGCGCGTTTGGCGTTGGCCGAATGTTCGATCGGCCGCGCGCGGCGCCGGGGCAACAAGCCCAAGGCAGGGACGGACGATTTTTAGCCACTGGAGCAGCCAGCGCGCCTGACGTTGCCAAGAGCCCGGTGCTTGGTCTGATGCCTGCGGCAAAACTGCTTGATTTGACGGCAAAATTGCCGATACTGTTCGGCATGCCTTCCCCTACTGCATTCCAAGTCGCCACGATGCCGGCAGCAGCGGCCGTGGTGGCGATCCGCTCCGGCCTGCCGGCGAACGCTTTCGACGGGGTCGCGCGCATATTTTCCCTTTCGGCCGAGGACCTGGCGGCGACTCTGGGGATCTCCGTGCGCACGGTCCGCGACCAGCGCAAGCGGCGGGTGCGGCTTTCACAGGAGACGACGGAGAAATTGGTGCGCGCCGCGAGGGTGCACGAGCTGGCCAGGAAGATATTCTCGTCGGATGAAGCGGTGGCGCAGTGGCTCGCCGCCCCCGCGCCGTCCCTGGACGGGCAGCGTCCGCTGGCGCTGCTCGACACGGACGTTGGCGCGCGCGAGGTGGAGTCGGTCCTGCAAGGCATCGCCTATGGCAATGTGATGTAAGCGGCCATGCGTCTCCATCGGATAGCGCTGGCGTCATACTCTGCCATCGCCGCGGACGCCTTCAGCGGGCGGGGTGGCCTGTACGGCATGGGGCGTTGGCACACTCAGGGCCGGTTGATCGTGTATGCGGCGGAACACACGTCGCTCGCGATGGCGGAAGCCCTGGTCCATATCCAGCGGGCGGACAGCATCGAGCCGTACAACCGGTGGGAAATTGAGGTTCCCGACGCGCTGATCGTCCGGGCGGCGGCTCCGCCGGGGGGCTGGGAGAAAAATCATGCGCTGACCCAGCCGATCGGGGACGCCTGGCTGGCGACCGGCTCGTCCGTGGGGCTGTTGGTTCCTAGCGCCCTGGTGCCGGACGAATGCAACTGCCTGCTCAACCCGGCCAGACCGGAGTTTCGGCTCGGATGGGTCGTCTCGGGTCCGCACCGGTTCGCCTTCGACCCGCGCCTCACGCGCCCGTGAGCGGAAATGCGGCAGAGCCGGGAGGCGGCCGAAGGGGGCAAGCGAGGCGGCCGGGGGCGGGGGGGGCGCGGCTCTAGCCTTTCACGCCCAGTCTTTCGCGTGCGTAGCGTGAGGCGGTGATGTCGGCGGCCCAGGCACGGTGGGCGAGATACCAATCGACGGTCCGGGCGATGCCGGTGGCAAAGCTTTCCCGGGGGGACCAGCCGAGCTCGCGTCTGATCTTGGCGCAGTCGATGGCGTAGCGGCGATCGTGGCCGGGGCGATCTTGCACATAGGCGATCTGGGCGGTGTAGCTGGCGCGGTCGGCGCGGGGCGACTTGGCGTCGAGGAGCGAGCAGATGGTGCGCACGATCTCGATGTTGGGCATCTCATTCAGACCGCCGATATTGTAGGTCTGCCCCGGTCGGCCCTGTTGCAGCACCAGCCAGATGGCGCGGGCGTGGTCTTCGACATACAGCCAATCGCGGATCTGCCGGCCATCGCCATAGACGGGGAGCGGCTTGCCCTCGAGGGCGTTGAGGATCACCAGGGGGATCAGTTTTTCGGGGAAGTGGTACGGGCCGTAGTTGTTCGAGCAATTGGTGGTGAGCGTCGGCAGGCCGTAGGTGTGCTGGTAGGCGCGGACGAGATGGTCGCTGGCGGCCTTGGAGGCGGCGTAGGGGGAATTGGGCTCGAAGTTGTGGTCTTCGGTGAAGGCCAGGGCGTCGGGGGCGAGCGAGCCATAGACTTCGTCGGTGGAGATGTGCAGGAAACGGAAGGCGGAGCGCCGGGGCTCGGGCAGGCTCAGCCAGTATTGCTTGGCGCAGTGGAGCAGGCGCAGGGTGCCGGTGACGTTGGTCTGGATGAAGGGCTCCGGTGAATCGATGGAGCGGTCGACGTGGGATTCAGCGGCGAAGTTGACGACGGCGTCGATCTGATGCTCGGCGAGCAGGCGAGTGACCAGGGTGGCATCACCGATGTCGCCGTGCGCAAAGACGTAGCGCGGATCACCGGCGAGGTCGGCCAGGTTGGCGGGGTTGCCGGCGTAGGTGAGGGCGTCGAGGTTGACGAGCCGGGCGAGAGGGGAGCCGGTTTCGAGCAGGCGTTGCCGGATGAAATTGGAGCCGATGAAGCCGCAGCCGCCGGTGACGAGAAGGTTCATGAGGTGGAGGATGGGACTGAAGAGTGGAGGGAGTGAGGGGGCGGTTCCGTTTCTCTCGCTCAAGCTAGGCCGGACCGCCAGCGCCGGAGGTCGCGTGCGACGGCCTCGTGGACCTCGGTGAGGGCGATGCCGGCCCGGGCGAGTTTGGAGGAGTCGAGGACGCAATTGGAGCGCGGGGTCTTGGCCGCCTGGTGCATGAAGTCCGCCTCGTCCCTGAAGAAGACGAAGTCCTTGTGGGAGACGCCGGTCTGTCGGATGAGGGCGACGATCTCGCGGGTGGTGACCTGGCCGGGGTTGGTCACATTATAGGTGCCGAAGGGGATGCGTTTCTCCCAGCAGGCGAAGGTGGCGGCGCAGAATTCATCGAGCTGCGAGATAGCATTCGTGGCCTCCAGCAGGGTGGGATAGCGCAGGAGTTTGGTCAGGTAGTTGCGCGGGTTGTCGACCTCGTTGAACGGAATGCGCAGGCGCCACAGGTAGACCTCGGTCCGGCCGGTCAGGACTTCCTCGCCGAGCGCCTTGGTGCCGGAGTAGAAGCTGCAGGGCGGGGCGCGGAAGGAGAAGTTGGGGGCGTCCTCCTCGGTGAAGCCGGCCCCGTCGGGACGGGCGCCGTTGTAGATACAGCCGGAGGAGACATGGCCCCAGGGCACGCCCGCGGCGGTGCAGGCCTCGGCGATGCGGCCGGGGAGCACGGCGTTGCCGAAGAGGCATTCGGCCCGGTGAAGCTCGCAGGCATCGACGTTGGGCTTGCCCGTGTAGCCGGCGGCATTGATGAGAAACTCGGGCTTTTCAGCCTGGAGCAGAGCGGTGAGGGCGGCGGTGTCGGTGTAGTCGAATTCGGCGCGCCGCAAGTTGCGGAACGGGATGTCTTTGCGCTGCAGCAGGGCCTGGTAAGCCATGCCCACATAACCGGAGCCACCGAGCAGGTAAATCATGGGAGGCACACTACGCACAGGGGGAGGGCTTTGGTCAATCAGCGGTTTCGGCGGTGATAGCGCCTGGCGGCGGGGTGGAGCAGGGGAAGGCTGGTCGCGGGGATGGGCGGGCGGGAGCGTGGATAGGCGGAGGTATTTTCCGCGGCCGGCTTGACCGTGCTGTAGCTGGCGAGGGCCGGCTGGCACGTTCTGGATTTTCCGTTTGAAGCGGGGAGGCAGGTTCGCTGGCAGGTTGCCCTCATGGGACAACCCACCGGGGCGATTCCAGAGCCGGCAAGGAGGTCAGCGTTTCCGGTAGTCGCCCCGGCTGAAGTATTTCTCCAGCCAGACGTAGGCGCAGATGAAGAAGTAGCGGCTGCCCATTTCCTTGATCTTGAGCTTGGCCTCGCCGTATTTCCGGTTGCGCCAGGAGATGGGCATGAGGGCGAAGCTGTAACCGCGAACGATGGCCTTGAGGGGGATTTCCACGGTGAGGTTGAAATGCGGGGCCAGGAAGGGGCGGCAGCCATCGATGACCGTGCGCCGGTAGGCTTTGAAGGCGTTGGTGGTGTCGTTGAGCCTGATGTTGAAGCCGATCCGGACGAGAAAGTTGGCCAGCCGGTTGACCTTCAGTTTGACCCAGGGGTAGTCGACCACCTCGCCGCCTTTGACGAAGCGGCTGCCGAAGGCGCAATCGTAGCCCTGATTCAGGAGGTGCCAGTATTTCACGGCATCATCGGGCGAGTCCGAGGCGTCCGCCATCATGATGGCGCAGGCGTCGCCTTTCATCCTATTCAAGCCATAGACCACGGCCCGGCCGAAGCCGTGCGGTCCGGGATTCTGCACCGGGGCCAGGGAGGGGATGGTGTGCTTCAGATCCTGCAACACGGCCCAGGTGCAATCACGGCTGCCGTCGTCCACCACGACGATTTCGTGCGGAACACCGGCTTGAACCAAGGCCGCGTGGATACCCTGTATGGTGCCCGGCAGGGAATCCTGTTCGTCCCGGGCGGGGATCACGATGGAATAGAGCTGCAAAGGTGGCTGTGAGACCGGTGCGGGCATGGGCTTATCTCAGTGAAAAACCTGGCGGTTCGGCAAGTCTGGGCTACCGGGGGGCGGACAGATCGAGCCAGCCCGGGTTTTGCTCCGCGTGGGCGGCGATTTCCTCCAAGATGGCGGCGGTGGGGGTGGCCGGGCGCCAGTCCCACAGGCGGGTGGCCTTGGCGTGGTCCAGCACGATCCAGGGAATATCGAAGCGGCGGGGGGTGCCGTCCGCGGCGACCACGTGCGGGCCGAAGCGGCGGGAGCACCAGTCGCTGAGCTGGCGCAGCGACTGGGCGGAGACGGCGCCCCCGGAGAAGTTTGCCAGACGGTCGGTGGGGGCGAGGGCCGAGGCGGCAAACTGTTTTTCCAGCACGGGCAGCAGATCGCGCGGATGGAGGCAGTCGCGCACCTGATGGCCCTGCCCGCCGAAGCCGAGGTACTGGAGCGGCCGCCGCCGCAGCCAGGAGTTGATCCAGTAGGCGAAGATGCCCTGGTCCGGCCGGCCAAACTGACCGGCGCCGGCCAGCACTCCGCAGCGGTTGATGAAGACGGGGAAACCAAAGGTCTGGCCGTATTCGAGGGCCATGGCTTCCGAGGCCAGCTTGGTGGCACCGTAGAGCGAAAGCGGGGCGGTGGTGGCAAAGGTTTCGTTGAGTCCGGCGGGGGACAGGCCGGGCGGCAGGGCGGAGGCCGGGGCGGAGAGGCGGAACGCTCCCTGCGCGCTGGCCACCGGCAGGGCGGCCAAGGGCTCGATGGCATACACCCGGCTGGTGGAAAGCAGAATGAAACCGGCGCGGCGGGCCCGGCAGTATTCGAGCAGGTTGATGGTGCCGGAGAGATTGTGGTCCACGAGCTCCCGTGCGCTGGTCCGCCCATCGACGCCGGCGAGCACGCTGGGATTGGCGGCGGCATCGAGGACGAAGTCGGCGTCGGGCAGGGCATCGATTTGAGCGGCCGAGCGCAGGTCGGCGGTGAGGACTGTGAGGCCGAGGGCAGCCAGCGGTGCGCGATTGGTTTCGCTGCCGGGGCGGATGAAATTGTCGAATCCGGCGATCTGATACCTTCCTGTGGCGTGGAGGGTGCGGGCGAGGGTGCTGCCCACGAAACCGCAGATGCCGGAGATCAAAATACGCATGGCGATGGACTATGCGGTCCGGCGCTGGCAGGGGAAGCGGGAAATCTTGCGCCCGCAACCGCAGGGAGGCCGGCGGGCCGCGATGGGCGTCGTGGTCCGGGGCAACCGACCGGCCGCACCATCCGGGTCCGGAACATGGGGGGAAGTGCGCCGGGGGAGGACACTCTTTCAGAGCCGTTGGAAACGGTATTTCGCCCAGGCCCGCAGCCAGCCGGGAGGATCGCGGAACAGGGAGACCTTTTTGCCTTCCTTGAAGGAGCGGGAGCGGTAAGTGACCGGGATCTCGACCGGGCGATGGCCGCGACGCACAAGCTTGATCAGCAATTCCCAGTCGAAATCGAAGCGGTTGCTTTCGAGCTTCAGCCCGGCAAGGCACTCCCGGCGGAAGACCTTGTACATCGTGAACGGATCACGGAGCGTCAGGCCGAGCGAAACATCGATCAGTCCCGTGAAGAACCAGTGGCCGGCGTTGAGGATGAAGGCCTGGATGAACTGCTGGTCAAATTTGCGGATGAGCCACCTGGTGCCGCCGTGGCGGGAACCGAGGACGAAGTGATGCGTGCCGGCCTGGATCGGTGCCAGCAACGCCTCATAGTCGGCCAGATCGTATTCGAGGTCGGCGTCCTGGATCAGCAGCACATCGCCGGTGGCGAGGGCCAGGGCGTTGCGCACGGCGTGGCCTTTGCCGCGGGGCTGTTCTTCCAGGACAATGCGCACCTGCGGCAAGGGTTCGTAATCCAGCACGATGGCGCGCGAGCCGTCGGTGGAATTGCTTTCCACAATGATGATCTCGAGGTCCCAGCCCTTGATCCGCTTGGCCGTGATGGCGTCAAGGGCGGCCCGGACGGTGGCGCGTTCATTGAAGACCGGCACTACGACCGACAGTCTGGGCCGGGCTGGCAGGGGCGGCAGGAGGGCGGGACGGACGCTCATGGAGTGGAGATGGCCCGGCCGGCGGGCAGGCTGGGTTGGTGCCAGAGCCAGAGGGCACCGCCGGCCAGAGCCACCAAGCCGAGGAGCGAGGCCCAGAGGGAAGCGGTGAAGTAGCGGGGCCAGTAGCGATAGCTGATGGTGTAGGTGCCCACCGCGGGCAGGGCTACGCCGCGGAAGGCGTGGTTGACGCGGAAGCAAGCAGCGGGGCGGCCGTTTACCGTCACTTCGAAATCATTCAGGTAGTAGGTTTCGGTCAGCACGGCGACGCCGGGTCCGGGGGCGTCCACCGTGAAGCTGGTGCGGTTAGGCGTGAAGCGGTAGTCACGGGCGGGCTGGACGATACGACCGGCGGCCGAGGCGACGGTGGCCGGTGCCTGTGACTCACCCGACTGCGCGGCGGCGAAGGGATGGCCGTCGCCGCGGAGGAGGAGTTGGGCGAAATCGGAAGGCGTGGCGTAGCGGACAAGCCGATCGCAGAAAAAAGCGCGCGGCCAGGCGGTCGGGCTGGCATAGACGTCGAGATCCGCCTGGCCCAGGGCCTGCAGGCCGGCCAGGGGATGCGGCCCCAGCTGG
>CAISJA010000077.1 GCA_903885525.1 uncultured Opitutaceae bacterium | reverse complement strand
TTCGAGTTGGAAAACAAAGCGCTCGGCCCCCTGAAAATTTTCACGACGCGGCCCGACACTCTCTTTGGCTGCACCTACATGGTGCTCGCGCCGGAGCACCCGCTGGTCGGCGCTCTGACTACCGCCGGTCAGCGGCCGGAGGTCGAAGCCTACTGCCGGAAGACCGCCGCCAAGAGCGACGTGGAACGCATGTCCGAGGCCGCGAAGGAAAAGAGCGGCGTCTTCACCGGCAGCCACGCGATCAATCCCGTCAACGGCGCCCGCGTCCCCATCTGGATCGCCGACTACGTGCTGATGGGCTACGGCACCGGTGCCATCATGGCCGTGCCGGCACACGACGAGCGCGATTTCGAATTCGCCCGGACCTATTCGCTGCCGATGATCCCAGTCATCCGCGGCACGCCGGAAAAGATACATGGCGGAGCCGGCGAATTCGAAAGAGAACCCTTTGTCTACACCGGCGACGGCAAATTAATCAATTCGCCCGGTTACAATGGGCTGGATTGGGCGGACGCGAAAAAGCGGATCACCGCCGACCTCGCTGGCCGCGGCCTTGGCAAAGGCACCGTCAATTACAAGCTCCGGGACTGGCTCTTCTCCCGCCAGCGTTACTGGGGCGAACCCTTCCCCGTCGTGTGGGTCAGCGAGGCCGATTACCGCCACGCCGCCGCCGGGCGGGCCGACCTGCCCGCCGCCCCGGTCACTTTCGCCGAGCACGGCGTCACCCGCTACGCTCTGCCGCTGCCGGACGCCGCCCTGCCGCTGGAGCTGCCCGAAGTGCAATCGTACCTGCCGAGCGGCAACGGCGAGAGCCCGCTGGCCAGCGTCACGGACTGGCTCGAAATCTGGTTCAACGTCGGGACCGGTGCCGCGCTCCCCGCCACCGCGCCCCGGCCGGAAGGCCCGGCCTGGGTCCGCGCCCGCCGCGAAACCAACACCATGCCCCAATGGGCCGGCTCCTGCTGGTATTACCTGCGCTACCTCGACCCGCGCAATCCCCAGGCACCCGCCAGTGATGCCGCCCTGAAGTATTGGGGCGTGCCGGATCTTTATGTCGGCGGAGCCGAGCACGCGGTGCTGCACCTGCTCTATGCCCGGTTCTGGCACAAGGTGCTCTTCGACCTCGGCGTCGTCCCCCAGGCCGAACCGTTCCCCCGGCTTTTCCACCAGGGCATCATCCTCGGCGAGGACGGCGTCAAGATGTCCAAGAGCCGCGGCAATGTCGTCAATCCCGACGACATCATCGCCGCCTACGGTGCCGACACGCTGCGTCTCTACCTGATGTTCCTCGGGCCGCTTGAGGCGATGAAGCCGTGGAACCCCAAGGGCATCGAGGGCGTGCACCGGTTTCTCCGCAAAATCTGGCGCGAATGCCTCACGGAGGAAGGTGGGCGCAATCCGCGCGTGGCCGAGTCCGGCCAGTTGTCGGCCGACACGGACAAACTGCTGCACGAAACCATCCGGAAAGTCGGCGAAGACATCGAAGCCCTGCGCTTCAACACCGCCATCGCCCAGATGATGATCCTGGTGAACGCGCTGCAGAAGGAGCCCGTGCTGCCCCGGGCCAGCCTGCTCCACGTCCTCCAATTGCTTGCCCCCTTCGCCCCGCATTGCTCGGAGGAACTCTGGGCCCGCCTGGACGGGACCGGATCGGTCACCACCGCCGGGTGGCCGTCCTACGATCCGGCCAAATTGGTGGCGCAGACGATGACCGTGGTCTTCCAGGTCAACGGCAAGATGCGCGGCGATACCGTTGTCCCGGTTTCGATCACGGAAGCCGAACTGGTCGCGCTCGCTTCCCAACACCCGAAGCTCATCCCCCACGTGGCTGGCAAGACGATCAAACGCTGCATTTATGTGAAAGGCAAGTTGTTGAATTTGCTCGTATAGCAGTCACATTGCGAAATAGATTGAGGCAGGGGTTACACCCTATATTTAGGATCAATCCGCCCACCCAGACCGGAAACAATACACTGGCCTATGAAACCGCATGGCACGAGCCTTCTCTTCGTTCTCATCGTCCTTGTGATGCTGGCCCTTCCAGCTGTCCACGCCCAGCCCCAAGCGGACAAGAAAAAAGGACCGACAGGCAAGTTATACCTGGTGGAAACCACGGGGGGAGCGAAAATAATCGTCGCGGGCAAAGAGCTGGAAGCCCGGCAGGCGGTCGCGTTCGACGCGACAGGCTCCGACATTCAGACCAAGGATGGCGCCCATCAGACCTTTGTCTTTTCCAATGGTACGGGCATGTTCGTGGACGAAGGCACCCATGTCGTGGTCAACCTGTTCTCCCAGGAGCCGTTCAGCCCGCAGCCCAGCGGCACCCTGACCGAGCCTTCCATCTCTCAATGCGACCTGTTTCTCCCCCAGGGCCAGCTCAGCATCTGCACCAGCAGACCGCTTGCGGGAACAACGTTGGAGTGCCATTCGCTGCTGGGCAGTGTGACCATCCGTGGCGGCCAGGTCACCGTCGCGGCGGATGACAATTCGTTCACCGTGACCTTGCTCGATGGCGACGCCTCTGTCCGGACCAATGTAAACGTCCAAGGCGGTACGGTCCTGCACCCGGGCGAGCAGGCCGTCATCAGTCCCGGCCAGACCGGGCAGCCGCCCCGGCTCATCGTCTCCGTCGCCGACAGCAGGGCGATGCTTGTCCTCGATGGGAAAATGACCTTGGCCGCCGACGCCCGGATGTCCGTTTCCTTTGAGCAGATTGAGAGGCAGACCGTCGGATCGAACCAGTCCACCGCAGTCACCGCGCTTGCCACCGGCCAGACAACCGCCTCGGGTGCCCCGAATCCAACCGGGGACACCACCCTGGATATCAGCGCCCATCCCACCGTCACCACCACTCCGCCCACCAACATCACCGTAAGCCCGGACCGCCTGCCCGGCGGAGTATGAACTCTGACGCCCCCGTGGGAGCAAACGCCAACCATTACCTCCTCCGCTTCGCGCTGCTCTGCGCGCTTTTCACCCCACGGGCGGCTTTGGCCCTGCTCAACATCGATGGGACCCGCAATCAGGTCTTTGTCTTCGGCGAGGTGAACCTCGGGTACGACTCCAACATCACCGCTCAACACGGCGGACAGGGCGATTTCAGCACCACGGCCAGCATCGGCCTCGAGCTCAAGCGCCGGGCCGGCATCATCGCCGTCAGTACCCGCGTCGTGCTGGATTATGTGCGTTACGCCAAAATCACCGGACAGAATACTTGGAATCCCTCCGTCTATGTGGAGTTCAGCAAATCCACCGGCCGCACCACGGGCACCCTGACGCTCGATGCCTACCGTACAAGCCAGGCTGACAGCGCGGTGAACATCCGGACCAATTCGTGGAGCTACCCCCTGGGCCTGAACCTCAAATATCCGGTCAGCGGCCAGTTCTATTTCACCTCGAATACCGGCTACCTCTCCCAGCGCTACATCAACAACACCGCCTTGAGCAACTTCCACGACGTCTCCGAAGGCGTGGACATGTTCTATGTCTATTCCTCCAAGCTCGATCTTTTTGGGGGTTATCGCTACCGCCTGTCCCTCACCGACCGGAGCCGTACCGTCGACCATAACTTCTCTTTCGGAGCCACCGGAGGAATCCTCCCCAAGCTCAATGGCACGGTCCGGCTCGGCTACCAGTTCCGAAACCAGTCGGCGACCCAGGAGCAGTTCAACCAGCTGAGTGCCTCCCTCAGCTTGTCTTGGAATGCGACCCGCAAGCTGACTTTTTCCAGCCAAGTCAGCCGCGATTTCTCCACTACCGCCACCGCCGTCTCCGTCGACACTCTCAGCGGCACGGTCGGCGGCAACTATGTGTTTACCCGCCGCTTTCAGGTGAACGCCGGCATCGGCGGCGGACAGAATACCTTCCTCGGGAAGCTCAACCTCCCCCGGCAGGATGAGTTCTTCTCCTGCAACCTCGGGGCCTCCTATAGTTACAACGAACATCTCCGGATCAATCTCACTTACGCCTTCCTGCACAACCGGTCGACCCTGACCTCCTCGAATTTCGAGCGGAACAACTATACCCTCGACTTCGCCAGCCGGTTTTAACCCGCCATGAGCACCTGCCGCCTTCTCCTCCTTCTGCTCGGTCTCTTGGCCTTGGCCGGTCTCCGGGGGGCTGACGCCGTCTCCGAAGCCAAGAAAAACTTCGTCCATCGGCTCCAGATGGCCGATCGTGTCCGGATCGCCATCTACCAGGAGGACGACCTGACGTCCATGGCCCGCATCGATGCGCGAGGCCGGATCAACCTGCCCCTGATCGGCGAAATCTCGATCGGCAACCTCACCCTCGGCGAGGCCCAGGATGCCATCCAGCGCGCCTACCGCGATGGCCGTTACCTCCGCGCTCCGCAAGTCACCATCAACGTCGAGGAATACGCCCTCCGGGAAGTCTCCGTCCAGGGCCAGATCCGCAATCCCGGCCGCTACGCTCTTCCCATCGAATCCACCTTCACCCTGGTCGAGCTGGTCACCAAAGCCGGCGGGATCACCGACATTGGCAAGGGCACGGCCATCACCGTCACCCGTGTGCTGCCGGATGGCTCCAGAAAGGTCTTCGCCATCGACGTGGACAGTCTGATCAAGGGCCGGAAGGGGTCCGGCAAGGATGCCGACAACGCCTTCCTGCTGGAACCAAACGACATCGTCTACGTGCCCGAGCGCCTCATCTGATTTACCGCGATGTCCTCCCCTCCTTCTCCCTCCGCCGGTTCGCTTCACGGCAACGATGACCAGGTGCTGGAACGGCGTTCGCTGCGCGACTACTACATCATCCTGCGCGAGCGCTTTTGGGTCGCCCTCCCCCTCGCCCTGCTCGTCTCCATCTCCCTCGGCTACTACCTGGCGCAGGAAACCCCGATGTACAGTGCCACCGCCACGATGCAGTTTGAGCGCCCGGAGCGCGTGGTCCTGAACGAGCAGGTGGTCGACCCCTCCATCAAGAGCGAAATCGACCTCAACACCTACATCCTGATCCTCAACAGCGTCCGCCTGCGCTCCATGATCATCCAGTCCTTCACCCCGGACGAGATCAGGATTCTCCAACGCCCCTATCTGCACGACCGGCACGGCGGGGGCACCCCGCCCCCGGTCTCCGCCCTCCTCGGCAACGTCCGTCCCGAGTCCGTCCGGAACAGCTTCCTCATCCTCATCACCGTCCAAAACCGCGATCCCGAAGGCGCCGCCATCGTCGCCAACCATTTCGTCGAACAGTTCATGCGCTACCTGATCGAAAACGTCGGCGGCAGGAACGAGTTCGCCGTCGATTATTTGCGCAGCCGCGCCGAGGAGCTGCGCCAGGAGTCTGAAACCGCCGAAACCAGGCTGCAGGAGTACAAGCGCCGGAACAACCTCGTTTCCCTCTCCGCCAGCGTCGATATCGTCTCCGAGCGCCTCCGCGCCATCAACGGCCAGCTGACCACCGCCCGCTTGTCCCGGCTGGATCATGAGACCCTGCTTCGGCAGATCGAGAAAATGCAGGCCGAAAACGGCAACCTGCTTGAGGTCGGCTATATCTCCGCCTATGGCAGCATCGCCACTCTGAAGGTGCAGCTCGCGGACCTGACCCGCCAGCAGTCGATCTACAGCGAGCGCTACCTGGAGCGCCACCCCAAGATGGTCGACCTCTCCAACAGCATCGATGTGGTCACCCAGCAGATCCAGAAAAACATCGTGCAGGCCATCGCCGACCTCCGCACCCAGTTCACCAAGGCCCGCGATTCCGAACAGGCCTACGAGCAGGAGTACAAGACGGCCGAAAAGGACCAGCTACGCCTCGGCGATCTCTCCGTCGAGTTCAAGAGCCTAGAGAACCAGGCCACCGTCGCCAAAAACAACTACATCCAGATCCTCGACCGCCTCAACCAGACCACCACCTCGAAGAACCTCGAAAACATCCCGGTCAAGCCGCTGGACCGCGCCACCCCGGCCGGCCGCCCCTACGCGCTGAACCTGACCAGCATCATCAAGACCTGCACCGGCCTCGGCCTCACCGTCCTCTTCGGCGTCGCCATCGGCCTGAGTTTGCTCGACGACCGCATCAAGAGCGCCTGGGACGTCGAGGGCTTCATCGGTGCCCCCCTCCTCGGCATCATCCCCGATTTGGCTGGTGTCCCGGAAAGCGAGAAGCATGCCCTCGTCAGCGGGAGCCTCACCTCGCCCGGGTTCGAATCCTTCCTCAGTGTGTACAGCTCGGTGAAGATTCATTCCAAACTCGATTTCCCCAAGTCCATTCTGGTCACGAGCACCATCCCGGCCGAGGGCAAGACGATGATCAGCTGCAATCTCGCCGCCTCCTTCGCCCGCCACGGCAAACGCGTGCTCCTCCTCGACTGCGACATGCGCCGCCCGATCCTCCACCGCCTGTTCAAGCTGACCAACGAGGCGGGGCTGATCGCCTGGTTCGAAGCCGGGGCCCGCATCACGGACGATCCTCTCTCCGATCCCACTCTCGGCATCACCAAAACCGGGGAGAATCTCTACCTGCTCCGCTCCGGCGGCCGCTCCAAGAGCCCCACCGAGCTGCTCGAAAAACCGGTCTTCGGCCAGTTCCTCGCCTCGCTCAAGCAGCACTTTGACCTCATCCTGATCGACTCTCCGCCGATGGGGGCCGTCACCGATGCCCTGCTCATCGCGGAGAGCACCGACGAGGTGATTTTCGTGTGCCGCTTCAACCGTGCCTTCCGGAAGCACATCCGCCTCTACATCAAAAATCTTCGCGAGGGTAAAACCGAGTTCCTCGGCATCGTGCTCAACGGCCTCTCCCCGCGGCGCATCGAATACTACAGCAATTACCGGTACTACCGCAGCTACAAAAAGTACTACGGAAGCCAGTCCTGAGCCTGGCCCCGGCTGCGAAACCGGTCCGTCGCTTCGGCGGAAAGAGGCCTCGATGCATGAAAAATAGCCTGCGGGCGGCGGGCTTTTTTCTT
>CAISJA010000076.1 GCA_903885525.1 uncultured Opitutaceae bacterium | reverse complement strand
TGCCGCGCTTCCGCCATTACGGGTGGCGCGGGGCGGCCTGCACCTTCGGCTTCGGGCAGAAAATCGAATTTGTGCGCGGCCACCTCCCCGCCGGGGAGGGCCTGGCCCTCTGTCGCCGGCCCACCGGCGGCGGGGTGGTCGACCACCGCCATGACTGGACCTATGCTCTGGTCATCCCGCGCGGCCACGCCCTCTGCGATGCCCGCGCCACCGAGGCCTACCGCTGCGTGCACAGCGCTCTCGTCACAGCCCTCATCGGGCTGGATCAACCGGCTGCGTTGCAACAAGTCGCGCCCGAGGCGGAAGAGGGCGGGCCGGCCGGCCCCAGTGTCTGCTTCCAGCGGGCCGAGCTGTACGATGTCATCCACCCGCAGACCGGCACCAAGATTGCCGGCGCGGCCATGAAACGCACCAAGCACGGCCTGCTGCTCCAAGGCTCCATCGAAAAGCGCAGCGTCGGCCCGGTGGACTGGGATGATTTTGGGGAACGCTTCGCCACGGCGCTCGGGCAGGAATTAGGCGCCGAGCCCTTCCCCACCCCGTGGCCGGAACTGGCCGAGCACGAGGTCGAGGGACTGATCGAGCACTACTCCGCCCCGGAGTGGAATGAAGGCCGCTAGGTTTTTCGACCGCCCCAACCGGACGGGCTGACTGCGGCGGCCTCTGCCTCCCGCCCCTCAGGTCCGTTGGAGCGCAATCACGCACTCCAGATGCCTCGTCTGGGGGAAAAGGTCGAAGGGCTGCACGGCACGGAGGGCGTAGCCGGCCGCGAGGAAGCCCTGCAGGTCGCGCATCTGGGTGGCGGCATCGCAGGAGACATAGACCACGGCGCGCGGCCCGAAGGCGAAAAGCTGCTGCAGAAACGATGCATTGCAACCCTTGCGCGGCGGATCGATCACCACCACGGTGTCGGCGGGCGGAAAAGCGAGACCGGCGAAGATGTGCGCGGCATCGCCGGCCTGGAAGGTGGCGTTGGTGATGCCGTTGGCGGCGGCGTTTTCCCGGGCGAAGCTGACCGCGGTTTCGCTGACCTCGATGCCGGCGACCTGGACAAAGGCCGGAGCGCAGGCCAGCGCGAAGAGACCGCTGCCGCAATAGGCGTCGACGAGGTGGCGCGCCCCGCTCGCGGCCGCCTGGGCGCGCACGTAGCCGGTGAAAGCAGGCAAGATAAACGGGTTGTTCTGGAAAAAATCCCGGGCCAGAAAGTGGAGGCGGAGCGGCGAGAACGCCGCCGGCGGCAGGGGCACGCCGGCTCCAGCGGTGCCGATGGCCGGGGCCAGTGTCGCCGGCGCGGTGTCCGGGGGCACCGGCCCGGCCACCTCAATCACCTCATGAATGACGGCGTCGTAGTCGGTCACCACGCCTTCCTCGGCGTGGCGGAGCAGCAGGGTGGCGCCGCGAGTGTAGTCTCCGGCGGCCAGCCGCGCCGGCACGGCGGCGCGGACCCCGGCGAGCCGGACATTGATTTCCGGCGTGGCAATCGGGCAGGCCGGCACGTCGAGCAGATCAAAGCGCGTGCCTTGTCGCAGGAAGCCGATGGGCGGGATTTCGCCCGGCTGGCGCGGCGGGTGAAAATGGGGGGTGATCTTCGAGCGGTAGCCGTATTCCCGCGGCGAGGGGACGGTGGGCAACACGGCAAAGCGGGTGCCCGCTAGGTGCAGCAGCAGCTCCTCCACCTGCCGGCGTTTCCAGGCCAGCTGGGCGGAGTAGGCCAGGTGCTGGTACTGGCAGCCGCCGCAGCGGCCGAAGAGCGGGCAGACCGGGAGCACCCGGTCGGGCGACGGGGTGAGCACCTCGATCAGGTCGGCCTCGGAAAAGTTTTTATGGTTCCGGAAAACCCGCGCCCGCACCCGTTCGCCCGGCAACGTGAAGGGGACCATGACGACCCAGCCGCCGGGATTTTGGATTTCGGATTTCGGATTTTCGATTCCAGGGACCCCCTCGAGATCCTCGGCGGCAAAACCTGCGGTCGTTTCCCTTTCCGGCAGGGCGGCGGTTGCCCGCGGCACCCGGCCCAGGCCGGAGCCGAGGTTGGTGAGCGTGGTGATCTCAAGTTCGATCTCCTCGTGGTAGCGGAACGGCTGGTCGTTGAATTTTTTCTTTTTTCCCACCAACCACACGAAAGACACTCAAGCAGAGAGGGGAAGACAAAACACCCGGCGGAAGATTGGTTTGGCTTCTTTCGTTAAATTCGTGTGTTTCGTGGGCCGTGCTCCCGGTTGAAAAGATCACCAGTCTCCAGAACCCCCGCGTCAAGCAGCTCGTGCGGCTGCGCGAGCGCCGGGCGCGGGACGAGGCCGGGCTGTTCCTCGTCGAGGGCTACCGGGAGGTGCGTCGGGCGCTGGAAAAGGGCGTGCGCCTGCACGAGCTCTACTATGCGCCGGAGTGGTTTCTGGGCGAGAACGAGCCCGCGCTGATCGGGCAGGCGAAGCAGGCCGGGGCGCAGCTTTTCGAGCTCTCACGGGACGCCTTTGCCAAGTGCGCCTACCGCGACCGGCCGGACGGCCTCCTCGCCGTAGCCCCCCAGTGGAAGCACACCCTGGCCGGCCTCAAGCTGGCCACCCCGCCCTTCCTGCTGGTCGTCGAATCCATCGAAAAGCCCGGCAATCTCGGCACGATCCTCCGCAGCGCCGACGCCGCCGGGGTGGATGCGGTCATCCTGTGCGATGCCGTGACGGATATTTTCAATCCCAACGTCGTCCGCTCGTCCACCGGCGTGCTTTTCTCCGTTCCGGTCGTGGTGGCCGACAGCGCGGGCGTCCACGCCTGGCTGAAGGAGCAGGGCGTGCGCATCGTCGCGACGACGCCGGACACGCCGCAGTGCTACACCCAGGCCGACCTGCGCGGTCCGCTCGCCCTCGTGATGGGCAGCGAGCAGTACGGCCTGAGCGATTTCTGGCTGAAGGAGAGCGACCTCGCCGTCCGCATCCCGATGGCCGGCCAGGCCGATTCGCTGAACGTGGCCCTGGCGACCATCATCACGCTGTTCGAAGCGGTGCGGCAGCGGGTGTGAGACAAATTTCCGATTCAGTCCCGTCCCACAGGGAGTGGATATGACGATGCAACGTAAGCGTACAACTCTGACATGACGACAGCGGCGGCGGGATCGGGTAGAGTGGGCGGATGAACCACGAAACCAGAGACGGAGAGGAAGCAGAGACCACGAGGCGCGTGGGCGGGCGCCGGTCGCGCGAGGAGCGCGAGCACTTG
>CAISJA010000075.1 GCA_903885525.1 uncultured Opitutaceae bacterium | reverse complement strand
CTCCAGCGGCAATTATATCTTCGGGCCGAGTGCCCTCGCGATAACGAGCGATGTCACGGACCTCACCGGCTCTGTGCTCGACCCCATGCTCCTGGCTCCGGGCGGATCACTCAAGCTCTGGCGCGGCACGGAGACGCAGCCTGCGCCCACCGCGCTTTCCGGGCACCCTCCGTACAAGGGCACGGCGTTTCTATTGGCGGATGGCATCTACTTCGGCACGGACAACGGGACGCCGCCGAGTTTCCAGATCATCGGGGGCGGCCTGCCCAGAGTCTCGACTGCTGTGGTTGCCGGCGGTGACAACATTGCCGACGACGGCCAGGTCAACCCCATCGCTTGCCTCGCGGAAATCGTCATGGACGAGCGCGGCGGCGGGAAGGACATCTCCATCCTCGACCTCCCCAGTTGGTTGAATTCGGGGCATTGGGCCGCGCAGGATCAGGCACACCGCGACTATTGCTTCTGTTCACCGCTCATCACCGATACCGCGGCGATGCGCGAGGTGGCCAAGCGGCTGCTCGATCCCTTTAATGGCTTCTGCACCTGGACGAAGGCAGGCAAGCTCGCCTGCAAGGTCTACGAGTGGGGTATCGATCCTGGCGGCTTGCAGATCCTGGATGCCACGCATTTCATCAAGAAGCCGCAGGTCACTCTCACCGACTGGGTCGATGTGCCGACTGAGGTCGAGATCGACTTCAAGGACCGCGATTACGCCTTCCAGCAGAACTTCGCTGTCGCGCCGAATGCAGTCGCTCGCCAGATCCGCCAGAAGGATGACCAAAAGAAGATCAGCCGCGAGGATGTCACCCGCTATGCGCAGGCCCAACAGCAGGGCGCGCAATACAACCGCCTCGCCGGCGTCGCCCCGTCAAATGGCCAGCTCGTGGTGCGCCAGCCATTCGTCGAAGGATTGGCGCCGGGCGACAAAATCAAGGTCAATATCAACCCCGAGCCCGGCGGCCATGGCATCGCCCAGCTGGCGCGCGTCGAGCGGATCGAGCAGGACCGCAGCGACTCCGCCCAGCTCACGATCACGACGGACAACCTGCTCCCGTCCGCAGCTTATTCTCCGTCCTACACTCCCGGTTCTCCGGCGACTCCCACCTGCGCGACGCTCGCGCACTTCCTCGCCGTTCCGCTGCCCCCCGCGTCCTTCGGCTGGCCGCTGTCGGTCGCCATCCTCGCCACCCGCCCGGATCCCGGCGTGGTTGGCATGGAGGTGTTTTTCAGCGACTCTGCTACCAGCTCCTTCGACAACCTCGGCTCGCAGACAGGCTGGGCCTGCCGGGCTGCCCTACAGGCCTCAATCGGCACCGGCGACACCACCCTTAACCTGACCGAACTTGACGGCCTGAGCGGCCCGGAAGCCGGCTTGGCAGCCAATACGCCCGGCGGTAATATCACGGCGGCAAAAAACAACACTCTGCTCGTGCTGCTTGCCCAGCTCGATGGCAACGGCCGCATCGCCTTGGACGGGTCCGGTAACCCTGTGATGGAGTTCATTTCCATTGCCTACCGGACGGTCGTTTCCGGAGCCACCTTTGCCTACACCGTTTTACGCGGTCGGCTGGACACGCCGGCGCTGTCGTGGCCGGCCGGCACAGCGGCCTGGATCATGCCCCGCGGGAACCTCGAAGAATGGCAGTCACCGCTGCTCGAAACCCTGGTCGGTTCCGTCGCTTGGTTCCGCCTGGTCGCCTTCACTTCCAGGGCCTCCGATGAGGCCACCACAGTCCCCGAGTGCAGCGTCAACATGCTGCCCGCCACAGCCCCCATGTACATCCGGGGTCTGGAGGGCAGCAACTCGGCCTCGGTCTTCATCTACCAGCGGGCCGCCACAGCCCCGGCGGTGCCCGCGACCAGCACTGTCTATTCCTTTGCAAGTTCCACCCTCGCCGGGCTGTCTGGTGGCTGGTCGCAAACCATCCCCGCCGGCACTGACCCGCTCTGGGTCAGCATTGCCGCCGCCGTGGCAGTCGGGCCGACCGACACCGTCCTCAGCACCGACTGGTCCACGCCCAGGATTCTGGCTCAGAACGGCGCGGATGGCGGCTCAGGACCGGCCGGCGAGGCAACTGCCCGCGTGATGGTTTACCAGCGGGCGGCTTCGGCTCCCACGCTCCCGAGTGCCACAGTCACTTTCACCTTCGCCACGGGGGGGCTCACCGGCCTGAATAATGGCTGGTCTACCTCCATCCCTGCGGCAAATGGACAGCCCCTCTATGTTTCCGCTGCCACGGCGGCCTCAACTGGTTCCACCGACACCATTGCCCCTACCGAATGGACCACACCAGTAATCCTCGTGCAGGACGGTGCCAGCGGCACCTCCGGCGCGAACTCTGCCTCCGTCTTCATTTACCAGCGCGCCGCTTCCGCCCCCACACTGCCCAGCGCGGATACCGTCTACACCTTCTCCAGCGCGGTGCTCACTGGGCTGAATAATGGTTGGACGCAGGCCATTCCCGCCGGCACCAGCCCACTTTGGATTTCGCAGGCAACCGCCTTTGCCACCGGTGCGACCGATACTATCACTGCCGCCGAATGGGCGTCGGCGCAGATTCTGGCTCAGAACGGCACCAATGGGCCGGCCGCGCCCGGCGTCCTCTTCCGTTATTCCTCCGACGGCAGCACCTGGCACAGCTCCTTCACGACCGGCGATATTTATTTCGAAACGAGTTCGGACGGTGGCGTTTCGTGGAGCTCGCCCATTCTCTTTGCGGCCGCGCCGACCGGGGCTGCGTTGCCGGCGTGGGTTTGGCCAAACAACCACCAGATACGCTTTCAGAGCGCAACGGGAACATCGGCGGCCGGGTGGAAGGTTATTTATCAGGTCGGTGCCGGTGCACTGGCGCAGGCTTCATTGCTTCCTTTTACTGTGGAATTGGGTAGTCCCTCCACCCAGATCACCTTCTGGTCTACCGCCTCTGGATTATTGCCGTCGGACACAATTACGACTACGTGGAATGACGAGCACATTTAAGTGCTATCCGCGACACGATAGAGGGGGCGCCTCCGATACGGCATTTACTAGCCTGCAGCCCCCCTGCAAGCCCTTGCAGGGCTCTTTCCCAAGCCATGCAGCAGCCCAGAATCCAGGCCCCGCCCCCCGCCTCCAAAGCCCATTTGTCTCAAACCCACTGCAATTTGTCTCAAACCCCGCTGCAAATTACAGCATGCCTGCGGGCAGGTGTCCGCGCGGCGGCGCGTCTTCGCCGGGGGGGGGGAGACCCTGCCCCGGCGCGACCGGCGGCGGGATCGCCCCAAGCGCCGGCAGGGCGCGATGCCGCATATATTGCTAGAAGACAAACTACTGCTCGTCCGGGTTAGAAGATTGCAGTTCAGGCGGGCGGTGGCGCGGCCGTAGATAGAATGACATGCTCTTCTGGGAAGCCCGATTGGATACCAGCCACCCCGATATTGACCGGGAGCACCGGCAGATATTCGCCCAGCTGAACGAAATCGAGGACGCATTGCGGCAGGGAGCCGGCCGCGAGCGGATCATCGACATGATCCTCTTTCAGTCCCGTCCCACAGGGAGTGGATATGACGATGCAACTGCTTGCATAGGAATGCGAGCAAGGTGTCGGCGGGGCGCCGGCGTAATTGATGATTTTAGTGCGAAAGCTGGTTTTGCTCGGGAAGAATCACGCGTGCT
>CAISJA010000074.1 GCA_903885525.1 uncultured Opitutaceae bacterium | reverse complement strand
GTGCCCATCGCACCGTCTAGGATGGCGATGCGCTGGGCGAAGAGGTGGCGCAACTCGGCGGCGGCGGCGGACTGGCGCGGGGAGAGTTCTGGCGTGGGCATGGACGTATCTACGTATCAAGATGCGATGATGTAAAAAAGCAATCCCGGGTTGGGCGGAAAAGGTGCAAGGAGGAGGGGCGGTGGGGTGGGCGAGGGCATGGCGCGGCGCGGGCGGGCGGCCGCCCGGCGGGCTCAGCCTTTCTGGTCGGCGGACGGTGAAGGCGCGGCTGGTGGCGCGCGGCTGAACCGCGGCGGCGGCGGGAATCGGCGCGCAGTTCTTGCCAAGAAACAGCGCGTGTCCGGGCTTTACCCGCCACCCCGCTCGGCTAGGCTGGCCGCGTCAACCACCACCTCAGGCACGGCCTGCGGGCCGGGTCCTTCAGGAGAACCCCCTCTACCTATGAACGGCACGCCACCGGCTGGGATCAGGAATTTCGCCCTCGTGGGGCACGCCACCTCCGGCAAGACCATGCTGGCCGAGGCCATGCTCCACTGCGGCGGAATCGTCACCCGCCTGGGCAGCATCGCCCAGGGCTCCACCGTCTCGGATTATCATGTGGGCGAACAACAGCGCCACATCTCCATCCATGGCACGCCGCTCAGCTGCGAATGGCAGGGGCGGCGTTTCAATTTCATAGATACCCCCGGCTACCTCGACTTCGCCAGCGAGGCGATCAACGCCCTCCGCGTGGCCGACTTTGCCCTCGTCGTCATCCATGCCGGCCACGGCATCGGCGTGGGCACGGAGCTGATGTGGGATTACGCCGGCCAGTTCGGCATCCCGCGCCTCATCTTCGTCACCGGCCTCGACAAGGAGAAATATGATTTCGAGGGCCTCGTCACGGAAATCCGCGACCGTTTTGGGGCGCAGATCCATCCCTTGCAGGTGCCGCTCGATCCGGGACCGGGCTTCCACCAGGTGCTCGACGTCCTCCGCCACGAGGTCGTGAGCTATGCGGCCGACCGCTCCGGCCGATACACCGAGGTCCCCGCGCCCGGCATCTGGAACGAACGCGTGCAGGCCATGCACAAGGAGCTGATCGAGCACGTGGCCGAAACCGATGATACCCTGCTGCAAAAATATTTCGACGAGGGCGGCCTCTCCGAGGAGGTCCTGCGCACCGGCATCCATCCCGCCGTCCAGCGGCAGGCCTTCATCCCGCTGCTCTGCGGTTCGGGTGAGACGAACGTCGGCGTGGCCCGGCTCATGGACTTCATCGCCAAATATGGCTCCTCGCCGGAGGATCGCGGGACGGTGGGCGCGACGGATGGCGCAGGCGCTCCTTGCCTGGTCAGCCTCGTGGGGCACGAGCCGGTGGCCTATGTCTTCAAGACCCTCACCGACCCGCTCAGCGGCGATCTCTCGCTTTTCCGCGTCTACTCCGGCGACGTCCATGGCGGCATGGACCTCTTCAACACCGACCGGCGCATCACGGAGCGGATCGGCCAGCTCTACCGGCTCAATGGCAAGCTCCGCACCCCGGTGGAGAAGCTCAGCGCGGGCGATATCGGGGCCGCGGTCAAGCTGAAGGACACCCACACGGGCAACACCCTCTGCGAGGCCAGGCACTCCGTCGCCCTGCCCAAGGTGGACTATCCCACGCCCTACACGCAGGCCGCGCTCAAGCTCAACGCCGCGGGCGACGAGGAGAAGCTGGCGGCCGGCCTCGCGGCGTTGCACGAGGAGGACCCGGCCTTCACCTACCAGACTGATCCGGAGCTGCGTCAGTTCATCATCGCGGCCCAGGGCGAGCTGCACCTGGAGGTGCTCTTCGAGCGCCTGCGGCGCCGTTACAAGGTCGATGTCTCCCTGGAGCAGCCGCGCATCCGCTACCGCGAAACCATCCGGGGCCGGGCGGACGCCCGCTACCGCCACAAGAAGCAGACCGGCGGCTCGGGCCAGTTTGCCGAGGTCTGGCTGCGGGTCGAGCCGGGTCCGCGCGACAGCGGCATCCAGTTCGCCGAATCACTGGTGGGCCAGGACGTGGACCGCGTTTTCGTCCCTTCGGTGGAAAAGGGCGTCCGGACCGCCTGCGGCGAAGGCGTCCATGCGGGCTGCCGCGTGACGGACGTGAAGATCGACTTTTACGGCGGAAAAATGCACCCGGTCGATTCGAAGGACATTGCCTTTCAGATCGCCGGCTATTTTGCCTTCCGCGAGGCCGTGCAAAACGCCCGCCCCGTGGTGCTCGAACCCATCCACGGGCTGGAAATCCGGGTCCCCGAGGAATTCGTCGGCCGGGTGGTCGGCGATCTCTCGGGCCGGCGCGGCAAGATCCTCGGCATGGACGTCGCCGGCCGCCTGCAGGTCGTCCGGGCGCAGGTGCCGGCCGCCCAGCTCTACCACTATGGCACGGTGCTGCGCTCCCTGACCGCGGGGCGGGGCCTGCATGCCGAGAAGTTCAGCCATTACGAGGAGATGCCGGCCGAGCAGGAGAAGAAGCTGGTGGCCGCCTACCAGGCCGCCCGCGCTGCCGGCACGGCGAACCACGGCCAGACCCATTGAGCGGCCCGGCCGCCCGTGCTTGGTCTCCGCCCCGGGAAGGCACCGGAGGGGGCGACGCACGGGGAAGAAAATGCGCCGCATTGAGAACTGCAGTGGGGTTTGAGAAAGCACCGAATCAGCCCGGATTAGAGTGAAACAGCCTGAAAATCCAGCGGCTGGGCGGAATGAGACAAAATCCGGGATTTATGGCTGAATTGCAGTAGGTTTGAGACAAAAACCCGCCGCCCGAGGTGACTCGGGCGGCGGGCGTAGTATCGCCGGCCTAGAAAATCGTCGGCTTAGGTGCGCAGATCAAAAAATAAGTCCGCGCGCGCGAATCAAACCCGATTTCCCAGCCTAGACTTCGCAGCAACCCCATATCGCGATTGATAGTCTTCACGCCGACACTGTGCGCTTCGGCAACATCGGTTGCCGAAAAGTGCTCATGCTTGCGAAGCATCCGGGCTATATCGAAAATTCTAGTAACCGTATCCATAGCTCTAAGGCTGCTCATTTTTTGAGCAACTTCCCTAGCATATTCAAGCAGCGGGCATCCGGCATGCGACCACCCTCCCAGCCGTTGACGGTCCGCTCAGCTACTCCGAGTTTTTCCCCTAGCTCCCGCGCCGTCAGACCAAGTTTTTTTCGTATTACCTTAATTCCCGGAGCGTAGTCGATGACGCGGCCGGAGTCGTCGAGGATGACGGGCTGGCCGTAGGAACTTGACGGGTGGTTAGTTGTGACTTTCATGGTGAGCCGTTGCCGGCGCTGTCCTGCATAACTGCCGCGAAAATTGCGTCACTATCTTTGTCTGAAACCTCGTCAAGGGTTACATCCCCGGCCCCGTCTGACGTCCAAGTGACAGCGAGGACAAGCTTTCCATTTTCGTCCCAAGCCTCGACATAGAGACAGGAGTCCCCAGCCTCGACATAGAGACAGGAGGTTCCTTCTATTTTGAAATAATTTACGGTGTAGGTATTCTCGTCGGTTTCGACGGTTACTTTTTTCATGGTAGGGTTATGAATTTCTGGCGAGGGAGGCATTTATTATTCGGCAGGCGCCCGCAGCCGTAATTTTTCCCTTGTAGCCATTGCTCCGAGCGTGCGCGATGATGCGCTCACACCACGGGCCTGGCTTCACTTTTCCATCCCGCTCAAGATCGTGGTGAGCGGCGACATATTCCCAGTTTACCGCTTCCTGAAAGGTGATGCTTGATTTCAGTCCCGTCCCACAGGGAGTGGATATGACGATGCAACTGCTTGCATAGGAATGCGAGCAAGGTGTCGGCGGGCGCCGGCGTAATTGATGATTTTAGTGCGAAAGCTGGTTTTGCTCGGGAAGAATCACGCGTGCTG
>CAISJA010000073.1 GCA_903885525.1 uncultured Opitutaceae bacterium | reverse complement strand
TACGGCCACATCGGCACCCAGCTCGGCATCCTCGCCGAGCATGTCGGCATGCGCGTGATCTACTTCGACATCCAGGGCAAACTCCCGCTCGGCAACGCCCGCCCCGTCGCCAAGCTCGCCGCTCTGCTGGCCGAGAGCGACGTAGTCTCCCTCCACGTGCCCGAGACCGCCTCCACCAAAAACCTCATCGGCCGCGCCGAACTCGCCGCCATGAAGCCGGGCGCCCACCTCATCAACGCCGCCCGCGGCACCGTGGTGGATATCGACGCCCTGGCCGACGCCCTCCGGCGCGGCCGCCTCGGCGGCGCCGCCATCGATGTGTTTCCCGTCGAGCCGAAGGGCAACGACGAGGAGTTCCTCTCCCCCCTGCGCGGCCTGGACAACGTCCTCCTCACCCCGCACATCGGCGGCTCCACCCTTGAGGCCCAGGCCAACATCGGCACCGAGGTCGCGCAAAAGCTCACGCTCTACTCCGACAACGGCTCGACCGTCACTGCGGTCAACTTCCCCGAGGTCACGCTCCCCGAGCACGGCGGCCGCGGCCTGTGCCGGCTGCTCCATATCCACCGCAACGTGCCCGGCGTGCTCGCCAGCATCAACGAGCGCTTCAGCCGCCACCGCATCAACATCTCCGCCCAGTACCTCCAGACCAACGAGCTCATCGGCTACTGCGTGATGGAGGTCGACGCCGCCGCGAGCGAGATCGCCATCGACGAGCTCCAGAGCGTGCCCGGCACCATCCGGGCCCGCGTGCTGTACTGAGGGCCCCGCCGGGCGGGCCGCGCCCGGCTCAGAAGAACCGGATCGGCTTCGCCGCCATCTTCTCGTGCTCCTCGTGGGAGCAGCCGGCGTTGGTCGCGACATCGACCGGAGCCGCGGTCGGCTGCACGAGGTTGTTGGCCAGCATGTAATTCTCGACCTCCTCGCCGGAAATATCGGCCAGCATGACGCCGTCGATCTCCACACAGGGGGAGAGCGGCTGTCCGGACTTGGCCACCATCTCCTCATAGTTGGGCCGGACATTGATGATGTCGATGTCCTCGTAGGGCAGGTCGTACTTGCGCATGATGGCGCGGACGCCCTGGCTCCAGCCGCAGTGGGGTTTGAGATAGGCTTTGATCTTCATGGTGGGTGGAAAGTCCGGTAGGGGGAACCGCGCACCATACGCACGGGCTTTTCTTCTTCAACTGAAACTTTTTGCCGCCATGCTGGGCGCGTGCCTGATCTGCCCACCCTCACCCCCGCGCAGGCCTCCGCCTGGGCCCGTCTCGGCCTGACCAACGTCCAGCGCGAATACCCCCACCTCCTCCAGCACATGCTCAACGGTCCGGAGGACGCGCGCCACCCCCGCGAGCTTCACCCCGCCTTCTACGGCAGCTACGACTGGCATTCCTGCGTCCACCAGCACTGGATGCTGGTCCGGCTGCTCCGGGTCTTTCCGCAGCTGCCGGAGCGGGCGGAAATCGAGGCGGTGCTACAGCGGCACCTCACCCCCGCCAGCCTCGAGGCCGAGGCTGAATACCTGCGTTCGCCCACCCGCACCCTCTTCGAACGGCCCTACGGCTGGGCCTGGCTGCTCAAGCTCGACCAGGAACTCCGCAGCTTCCATCCCGCCCTCGCCGCCGGCTTCGCCCCGCTCACGCGGCTGATCCGCGACGGCTTCATGGTCTACTTTCCCGCGCTCACCCACCCGATCCGCCACGGCGTGCACAGCAACACCGCCTTCGCGACCGGCTTCGCCCTCAACTGGGCCCGCGCCACCGACGACCAGGCCCTCAAGCTGCTCTGCACCAGCCGCGCCGCCACCTGGTACGGCCGCGACCGCGACTACCCGGCCCACTACGAGCCCAGCGGCGAAGATTTTTTCTCCCCCGCCCTCGCCGAGGCCGCCCTGATGGCCAGGATTCTGCCCCAGCAGGCGTTTGTCACCTGGTTCGACAAGTTCCTGCCCCGCCTCGCCCAGGGCGATCCCGCCCGGCTGCTGACCCCCGCCCCGGTCAGCGACCCGGCGGACCCCAAGATCGGCCACCTCATCGGGCTCAACCTCAACCGCGCCTGGGTCTGGCGCCGCCTCGCCGGCGTCCTGCCCGCCGGCGACCCGCGCCTCCCCCTGCTCCTCGAGGCCGCCGCCCGCCATTACGCCGCCGCCCTGCCCCTCCTGAGCGAGGAAGACTACCACCGGGCCCACTGGCTCGCCTCCTTCGCCGTCTATGCCCTGACCGAGTAGCCAGGCCCGCCGGCGGCTGACCGGGCCGCCGCCGCTTTTCCGGCCGTTTTTTCCACTCCGCTCTTGCCGGCGCAGTCGGACCGGCGGAAAGTCTCCTGACATAACGCTGTCAGTCCCCCCGCGTATCCTCCCCCTTCACCACCAACACACGATCAGCCATGTCCAAAGCCGCCAAATCCGAGTCCCGCGTCGCCACCGCCGAGAAAACCGCCAACCCTGCGCGCGAAAAAAACATCGAGCTCGCCGTCTCCAGCATCACCAAACAATTCGGCGAAGGCTCCATCATGCGCCTGGGCAGCAACGCCCACATGAAGGTTGAAACCCTCTCCACCGGCTCCCTCGCCATCGACCTCATGCTCGGCGTCGGCGGCCTGCCCAAGGGCCGCATCATCGAAATCTACGGGCCGGAATCCTCCGGCAAGACCACCTTCTGCCTCAGCGTCATCGCCGAGGCCCAGCGCCAGGGCGGCCTCGCCGCCTTCATCGACGTCGAGCACGCCCTCGACCCGAAATACGCCCGCGTCGTCGGCGTCAACCTCGACGACCTCCTCGTCTCCCAGCCCGACAGCGGCGAGGACGCCCTCAACATCATGGAGACGCTCATCCGCTCCAACTCCATCGACGTCATCATCCTCGACTCCGTCGCCGCCCTCACCACCAAGGCCGAGCTCGACGGCCAGATGGGCGACGCCACCGTCGGCGCCCAGGCCCGCCTGATGAGCCAGGCCATGCGCCGCCTCACCGCCGTGGTCAGCAAGACCAACTGCGTGTGCATCTTCACCAACCAGATCCGCGAAAAGATCGGCGTGATGTTCGGCAACCCCGAGACCACCTCCGGCGGCCGCGCGCTGAAATTCTTCTCCTCCATCCGCCTCGACATCCGCCGCAAGGACCAGCTCAAGACCCCCGACGGCCGCGTCATCGGCAACCGCACCAAGATCAAGGCGGTCAAGAACAAGGTCGCCCCGCCCTTCACGGAGTGCGAATTCGACATCATGTACGACGAGGGCATCTCCGCCATGGGCTCCCTCCTCGACCTCGGCCTCGATCACAAGGTGCTGGAGAAAAAAGGCGCCTGGATCGCCTTCAACGGTGAACTCGTCGGCCAGGGCCGCGAAGCCGCCAAGGAGGCCCTCAAGCAAAGCCCCGAACTCGCCGCCAAGGTCAAGGCCGGCATAGTGGAGAATGTGAAGGTCAAGGGCGGCGAAGCGGTGACCGGTGAAGCGGCCGAATAGCCCACCGTCTGGCTTCCGCGAGGAGGCGGGTCAGTGCCCGCCCCTCCCGCCGCCTTCCGTCGCCTTCCGTCGCCTCCACGGTGGCTCGCCTTGGGGGGTTCGGCCATTTTTCGCCAGCATGGTCCGATATCTCCCGAGCTTACACAATTGCAATTTGATCTCTGCGAGCGGTTTCCGCACGATCAGCCAGTGGCCGTGGAACGCCTCATTTTGCCAAATTGTCGGCAGAAATATTTCTCAGTTGTCTTCTTGTCGGATTTCGACAGTTACATCCTCGCCTTGCGGCCCATCACTCCGCCGGGCTGTTCGTGGCGATCGTCTCCGCTGCGCGACACAGCTGTCCATTCTCCTACGCTCTCCCATGAAAATCCGCTCCTCCCTTCTGGTCGTTTTCGCCAGTCTCGCCTTCGGTTTTGCGTCCGCTCAGACTGCCCCCCTCTCTGCCAGCCTCGAGCAGCAGGTCCAGGCGGCCGTATCCTCGGGTAACGCCGACGCCATCCGCCAGCTCGCGGCGAATAACCCCGCTCTCGCGGTGCAAATCGCCCAAACGGCCGCCTCGGCGGCTCAAGTGCTGGTCGCCTCCAATCCCGTCGCCGCCGCCAATATCGCCTTGGCCGCCGCCACGATCGTCTCGGCACCCGCCGTCATCGCCGCCAATCCCGCCGCTTGCGCGCAAGTCGCCGCCACCACCGCCCAGGTCGCGTCGGCCCCCGCCGTCATGGCCGCTGCACCCGCAGTTTGCGCCCAGGTCGCCGCCTCCAGCGCCCAGGTCGCCGCCACGCCTTCCGTCATCGCCGCCGCCCCGGTGGTCGCCGCCCAGACCGCCGCTTCCGCCAATACCACGGCCACCAACGCTGGCGTGCTGGCAGCCGCGCCGACTGTCGCCGCCCAAGCTCAGACCAGCGCTCAAACCGTGGTTAACAATCCCATCGTCATCGCCGCCGCTCCTCAAATTGTCGCTTCGGTTCCCCCACCGACGCCTGCTGTCGCTCCGCCTGCACCAGTGCCCTCCACTCCGCCCACTACCTTGGATCCCTCTTCCGCCCGCAGTGGCAGTGGTAACTGATCCGAACAGCAAGATCGTTCATCTTTTTCCCGGGCCGGCTTCACCGCCGGCCCTTTTCTTTTGCCCTTCCGGCGGGCCGCCCCGGTTTTTCTTGGTGCCGCCACCCTCCCGCCCTAGCCTGCGGGCATGCCTTCCCTCGCCGGCCAAGTCGTCCTCATCACCGGAGCCTCGTCGGGCATCGGCGAAGCCACCGCCCGGCGGCTGGCCCGCGCCGGCGCCCGGCTGGTCCTCTTCGCCCGACGCGAGGACCGGCTCGCCGCCCTTGCCCGCAGCCTCGCTCCGGCCGGTCCTCCGCTCCTCGCCGTCACCGGCGATATCACGGTCGAGGCGGACCGGCGCCGGCTGGTCGACGCGGCCCTGGAAAAATTCGGCCGGATCGACGCCCTCGTCAACAATGCCGGCTACGGCACCCGGGGGCCGCTGGAACTGGTGCCGGTGGAGCTGCTCCGCCGCAACTTCGAGACCAATGTCTTCTCCCTGGTGGCCCTGACCCAGCTCGTGCTGCCCCACCTGCGCGCCCAGCGCAGCGGCTGCATCGTGAACATCGGCTCCGTCGCCGGCCGCATCGCCCGCCCGCTCTCCAGCGTCTACGACTCGACCAAGCACGCCCTCGAAGCCCTCACCGACGGCTTGCGCGGCGAGCTGCAGCCATTCGGCGTGCGCGTCACCCTCATCCGCCCCGGCTTCATCCTCACGGAATTTGCCGACACCGCCCACCGGGCCTCCGAGCCCATCCTGGAAAACGCCGGCCCCTACGCGCCCTACCTCGGCGGCTTCCGGGCGGGCTACCAGAAGCTGCATCGCATCGCCGGGGTCCCGGATGACATCGCGCAACTCGTGGCCCGGGCCTTGGCGAGCGACTGCCCGGCCCCGCGGTATGCGGCCCCGCTGCACGCCAAAATCTTCCTCGGCCTACGGTGGCTGCTGCCAGCCCGGCTCTTCGCCTGGCTCGTGCGCCTGCGGACCTGACGCCGGCCCCGGCCGGATTGTCCCCTGGCGGCTCCGCGGCCGATCCGGCCGCGCCACGGAGTGACCCGTCGTGCCGCCCGCCAGCTCCCGCAGCCGGCCTGGGCTGGCGCCCGCCGGCCGCGCAAAGGCGGTGCCGGATCGGGCGTCGCCTTGCCCGCCGTCTCTACCCGTCCGCCCCGCCCGCCGCGTCATCGACGGCCGCGCTTTTGGCGGGACCAAGACGGGCGTGCAGCTCCGCGGCCAGCTTGAGCCCGAGCCCGGGCACGGCCGCGATTTCCTCCGCCGTGGCGGCCCGGAGGCGGTCGAGCGAGCCGAAGTGCGCCAGCAGCGCCGCCTTCCGCTTCGCCCCGAGCCCCGGGAAATCGTCGAGCACGCTTTCCCGGATTTTCCGGGAGCGGAGATCGGCATTGTAGGTGTTGGCAAAGCGGTGCGCCTCGTCGCGCAGCCGCTGGAGCAGGTTCAGCCCGGCATGGTCGAGCGGCAGGTTGAGCGGCGCCCGGGCGTCGGGGAAGATGATCGTCTCATGCTTCTTCGCCAGGCCGATCATCGCCGGCGGCAGGCACCCGAGGGCGACAAAAGCCTTCAGCGCCGCGGCGATCTGCCCGCGGCCGCCGTCGATCACCACCAGGTCGGGGAATAGCTTCTTTTCCTCGAGCAGGCGGCGGTAGCGGCGGCCGACCACCTCCTCCATCGCGCGGAAATCGTCGTTGCCGATGAAGCTTTTGATCGCAAACCGCCGGTACTGCTCCTTGTCCGGCCGGCCCTCGGTGAAATGCACCATCGCGGCGACGACAAACGTGCCGCTGATGTGCGAGATGTCGAAGCACTCCATCTGCCGCGGCGGCGCCTCCAGCCCGAGCGCCTCCTGCAGCGCCCGCAGCGCCTCCTCGTGCGGCCGGAGCCGCGTGAGGTCGCGGGTGAACTTGCGGGTGCGCTCCAGGGTCTTTTCGAGCGCCAGCACCACGTCGCGCAGCTCGGCCGCCTTCTCGTATTCCTGCTGCGCCGCGCGCTCCCCCATCTCCGTCCGCAGCGCCTCCAGCCACTCCCGGCTTTTGCCGTCGAGAAAGGCGCAGGCCGCCTCGACCCGGCCCCGGTACTCGGAGGCCGCCACCTCGTTCGGCCAGCCGGACAGCTCGGCGCGCACATCGTCGTAGAGCCGCCAGCGTCCGTCGGGCTGCCGCACCGGCCGGGTGTCGCCCAGCAGCACGCCGTACCGCTTGCGCATGGAGGCGAGCGTCCGCCGCAGCAGGCCGGAGTGGGCAAAGGGCCCGAAGTAGCGCGCCCGGTCCTCCTTGCGGAAGCGCGTGAGCGTGAAGCGCGGCATCTCATCCTCGGGGTTCATCCGCACCAGCAGGAAGCGTTTGTCGTCGGTGAAGTCGGTGTTGTACTTCGGCCGCCACTGCTTGATCAGCTTGCCCTCCAGCAGCAGCGCCTCGGGCTCGGAGCGGACCTCAAGGATGTCAAAGTCCTCGATCAGCCCGAGCAACGTCCGGATTTTCGGCTGGGCCCGGAGCGCGCGGAAACGCCCGGGCTGGAAATAGGAGGCCACCCGCTTTTTCAGGCTCTTGGCCTTGCCCACATAGATGATCCGCCCGAGCCGGTCCTTCATCAGATACACCCCCGGCCCGTCCGGCAACGCACGCACTTTGGCTTTCAAATCGACCGGCATCGGGTGTACGGGACTGGCATTTGGGGGGAAAAGGAGCTAGGCTGGCCGCTCGGTCAATGTCACACTCCGCCTCCACTGAATCCCTGCGCCCCGGCGCGGGCAAACCTTCTCCGCGTTTCGAACTCCTCACTTTTGGCGACGAGTTGCTGCTCGGCCTCACCCCCAACACCCACCTCACCTGGATCGGGGCCGAGCTGGGCCGCCGCGGCGTGCAACTGGCGCGTAACGTGACCCTGAACGACGAGGCCGCCGCCATCGCCGCCCAGTTCCGCGAAAGCTGGGCCCGGGCCGAGGTCATCATCACCACCGGCGGACTCGGCCCCACCTGCGATGACAACACCCGCGAGGCGGTGGCCGGCGTGCTGGGGCAGCGGCTGGTGTTTGATCCGGCCATCGAGCACGCCATCACCGAACGTTTTGCCCGGTTTGGCCGCCAACTCACGCCGACCGCCAACAATCGCAAGCAGGCCTACCGGTTCGAGCGGGGCGAGGTCCTCCCCAATGCCAACGGCACGGCGCCCGGCCTCTGGGTCGAGCAGGAGGGCCGCGTCCTGGTGATGCTGCCCGGCCCGCCCAACGAGCTCCGCCCGATATTCACCGAGCAGGTGCTGCCCCGGCTCGCCGCCCGCGGCCTCCTCACCAGCGGCGAAGCCTATGTGCAGATCCGCACCGCCGGCGTCGGCGAATCCCTCCTTGAGACCCGTCTCCAGCCGGTCTTCGACCGCCATCCCGGGCTCGGCCTCTCCTACTGCGCCCACCTTGGCCAGGTGGACTGCCGGATCAGTTCGCCCGACGGCCGCTACCAAATGGACGCGCTCCAGAACATCGCGCAGGCATGCGCCACCAGCCTGGGCGAGGACTTCGTCTGCTTCGGCCACGCCAGCCTGGTCAAGGTCGTGGGCGACCAGATCCGCGCCCAGGGCCACACCCTCGCCGTGGCGGAATCCTGCAGCGGCGGCCTCCTCGCCAACAGCTTCGCTGACCTCCGCGGTGCCGCGAAATTTTTCCAGGGCGGCATCGTGAGCTACAGCAATGAGGCCAAAATGCTCCTGCTCGACTGCCCCGAATGCCTCCTCTCCCAGCACGGCGCCGTCAGCGCCGAGTGCGCCGTGGCCATGGCCGGCGGCGTGGCCGAACAGCTCGGCGCCGATTACGGCCTCGCCATCACGGGCTTCTCCGGTCCGGCCGGCGGCACCGGCGAAAATCCCGTCGGCACCATCTTCCTCGGGCTACAGGCCCCGGGCGGCGTCTGGTCAAAAAAACTCACCTACCCCGGCCCGCGCAGCGCCGTGAAGGAGCGCGCCGTCACCGCCGCCATCGACTGGCTCCGCCGCGAAGTCTTTCAGGAAGCCCGCCAGGCCGCCGGCCCCGCCGCCAACTGATGGCGCGGCCGGCGGGGCCGCCCCACCCCGCCGCTCCTCGTCGGCCGGCCGCCGGGCCCGACGGAACCGGCGATCCCGCCCCGCCGCCGTTTTTTTCGTGTCCTTTCGGGTGTTTCGTGGGCAAATTGGGGCCCGTGCCCTCCGCCCCGAAACCCTTCACCTACGTCGCCGGTCCCGATGATTTCCTCGTCGGGCGGTTCGCCCAGGAACGCTGCGCCGCCCTCGCGGCGGAGGCGGGTGCCGATGACATGTCCCAGGTGATCATCAACGGTTTCGCCAACAATGTCGACGAGGTCGCCACCGCCGTGGGCCGCTTCCGCGAGGCCGTGCAGACCATGCCCATGTTCGGCGGCCGGCAGGTCGTTTGGTTCAAGGACATCAATTTCCTCGCCGACACCGTCACCGGCCGGGCCGAGAGCACGCTCAAGCTCGTCGAGGATCTCCAGCAGTTGCTCGAGGTGCTCAACCCCGAGGAGACCGCCGTCCTGATTACGGCCGCCCCGCTGGACCGCCGCCGGTCATTCCCCAAGTGGTGCGAGAAGAATGCCGATTTCGCCCTCGCCGGCGGCGACGGTGACAATGCCGCCGAGGCCCTCGCCGGCGTCGTGCTCGCGGAGGCGCGCGGCCTCGGGGTCTCCTTCGCCTCTGGCGCCCTCGAACTCCTCCTCGCCAAGGTCGGCGCCAACACCCGCCTCCTCGTCGAGGAGACGCGCAAGCTCGCCACCTACGCCTCGCC
>CAISJA010000072.1 GCA_903885525.1 uncultured Opitutaceae bacterium | reverse complement strand
CGTGAAGGCCAGCAGGGCCGCCAGCATCGCCAGACCGGCGATAATTCTGCTCGCGTGAGTGAAGGGAGTCTTGTGCATTGGGAAAAGGTCGCCGCGGCCACGCAGGCTGTTGGCCGTTAGTCAATTGATGCGCACTTAATGGTCGGTTTACCCGCAGGGCAAGAAAACTCTGAGCGCGGACCGGGGCCCGGGCCCGGGCCCGCGTTGGGGGTGTACGTCCATGTGCCGTTTTGCGCGACGACCTGTGATTTTTGCGCCTTCTACCAGACGGTGCCCAAAGCCGACGCCATTCCGCGCTACCTGGCGGCGGTGGCGGCGGAGGCCAGGCTGGTCGAATGGGGGCATGGGGCCGGAGCGGAGGGGCGCCGGGCGGAGACCGCATTCTGGGGCGGCGGGACTCCCGGGCTGCTGCCCGCGGCGCAGTTGGAGCAGCTGGGCCGCACCATGCTGCACCACTGCGGAGGCACTCCGGTCGAGTGGTCCGTGGAGATGGCCCCCGCCACGGTTTCGCCCGACCGCTTGGCCGTGTTGCGGGCGCTGGGGGTCACCCGCATCTCCCTCGGTGTGCAAAGTTTTCGCGCCGACCTGCTCGAGGCGCTCGGCCGGCAGCACACGCCGAAGCAGGTTTACCGGGCTTATGACCTCATCCGCTCGGCCGGTTTTGCGAGCGTGAATCTCGACCTCATGTTTGCCCTGCCCGGCCAGACCGAAACCGAGTGGCGCGCCGATCTCGACGAAGCCCTGCGCCTGGCTCCGGATCATCTTTCCACCTACTGCCTGACCTTTGAGGAAGACACCGCCTTGTGGGTGAAACTGGCCCAGGGCCGGGTCAAGCTGGATGCGGACAAGGAGGCGGCCTTCTATCGCCGGACGTGGGATTACCTCGGGACCGCCGGCTTCGCCCAGTACGAGATCTCGAATTTCTCCCGGCCGGGCCACGCCTGCCGGCACAACCTCAACACCTGGCGGATGGCGGAGTGGGTGGGGCTCGGGCCGTCGGCCGCCTCGCAGCAGGCGGGCTGGCGCGCCGGCAACCCGCCTGATTTGCACCGATGGCAGGAGGACATCGCCGCGGGCCGCCGCGCCACCGCCGACCGCACCCGGCTCACCCCGGAGCTGCTGGCCGCCGACAGCCTGATCTTCGGCCTGCGCCTGAACGAGGGCGTCGGGTTGCCCGCCTTGCGGTTGCGTTATCCGGCGGCTCCCTGGGCCGCCTTGCAGGACCTGCTGCCGCGGTTGGAGGAGGCGGGGCTGTTGACCGTGTCGGGCGAAGGCCTCCTGCAACTCACCGGGCGCGGCCGCCTCGTGGCGGATGCGGTCGGCGCGGAAATCCTTGAGGCTTTCCCGGCACCCGCCTAACTCCCGCCCGATGAAACTTGCGTTTGTGCTGATTGCCTGCGGCCTGCTGGCGCCCCTGCTCCCGGCAGAGCGCGTCGAGTTTGTCTGGCCGACCCCCAATCCGGCCTGGGAGAAAGGGCGGCCGATCGAGGAATTCATCCAGCCTACCGCCTCCGGTGATCCGCTGTCCGGCACCTTCGGCGGCGTGCGAAGCGGCGGACGGCAATTTCACGAGGGTCTGGATCTGCGGCCCGTGTCGCGGGATCAACGGGGCGAGCCGGCGGACCCGGTCTTTGCCGCGATGAAAGGGATCGTGCGCTACGTCAACCTCCGGCCGGGGGAGAGCAATTACGGCCGCTACATCGTGATCGAACACCCCGGCCTCCAACCGGCGGTCTATACGTTGTACGCGCATCTGGCGCAGGTGCAGCCCGGCCTCGGCCCGGGCTCCCCGGTCACGGCCGGCCAGGTGATCGGCCGGATGGGGCGCAGTTCCAACGGCCAGGCGATCCCCCAGGAACGCGGCCACCTGCATTTCGAGATCGGTCTCCGGGTGCGCGACCGGTTTGACCTGTGGTATCGCGCGCACCGGTCGGGCAGCGCCAACGTGCACGGGGATTTCAACGGCATGAACCTGATGGGCATCGACCCGCTCGCCTTCCTGCACCTGTGGCGGCTCGGGCAGGTGGACGACTTCCAGCAGTATTTTGCCCGGGAGAAGCCGGCGGTCCGGCTGCGCGTCGCCACCTCCCGGGTGCCCGACTTCATCACGCGCTATCCCTCGCTGCTCCGCCGCCCCCTGCCGTCCGGCCTCGTGGCCGGCTGGGAGATCGAGTGCAACTGGACCGGCCTTCCCTTTGCCTGGACGCCGCTCACTCCCGAACAGGTGGGGGGTCTGGCCCCGGGGGCGGCGCTGGTGACCTGGGCCGACCAGGCCATGCTCCAGGAGCATCCTTGCCGTCACCTGGTGGTCGCGCGGCACGGCGGCTATGAGCCGGTGGCCGACCTCAAGGAAGTGCTGGAGCAGGTGTTCGACCTGCGGTGAGCGCGCGGCGCGGCGAGGCCGGCTGGCGACGTCTATTTCGGTTCCGGCCGCAACAGGCGGCGTCCGAAGTTCATCCCCGGCGTTTCTATGTAGCGATGCAGGCCCGCAGCGAGGAGCAGGATCACGGGAGAGCCTATCACCAGCAGGAACAGGGCGGCATACCGGGCCCTCACCTGCGGTTGCCAGTACAGCAACAATCGCAGCAGAAGGATGATGACCGGCCAGTGCAGCAGGTAGAGGGGGAACGAGAGGTGACCCAGGGTTTGGACGCGGGCGTCGAGCAGTAACCGGCGGATGGCCGCGAAGGGACCGGAATAGCCGCAGCCCTCACCGAAGTTGATGATCACGGCCAGGACCGCGGCCCACCCGACCAGCGCGAGCAGGTTGTCGCTGGTGAGAATTGTGGCCGTGACCGCCAGCATCATTCCCCAGCCGATCTGGGCGGGGGACACGGCCTGAAACGGGTCGCGCCGACGCCAGACGAGGTGCTGGCTCATCATGCCCACCAGGAACAGCGGCAGCTTGGTGAAGAGGAAGGAGCTGGGGAAATCGTAGATCCAAGAGCCGAAGGCGCTTCCGGCCAGGATAACGACAAACAGCAGCACCAATCGTCCACCGGTCTGGCACGCGACGGCCAAAATGGGCGCGACCAGATAGTACTGCCACTCCAGGGTCAGGCTCCAGCCCGGGGCGAGGAGGGTGGAGGCGGCGCGAGGGAGCAGGTGCGACGGAACCAAGCCGTTCAGCAGAGTCAGGTGCCACAGGATATGCCGTCCCCACCAGGCCTGTTCGCTCAGGAAGATGGGCTGCAGCCAGGAGAAATAGACCGACTCGGGCCAGCGGCAGAGGGCGGCAATGCCGGGCGCCAGGGGCTCCGCGACCACCGCGAGCAGCAGACAGACGAGATAGACCGGGTAGATGCGGAAAAAGCGGCCGGAGATGAAGCGCCCATAGGAGGGCTGCTGGGCGCGCAGCAGGGAGGTGATGGCGAAGCCGCTCAGGATGATGAACAGGTCGACGGCTGGTTGGGCGAAAACGAAACTTTGCCAGACTGGGAGGAAGACCGCCGGCAGAGGAACAGAGATTATCCCTGTCATGCAGCAGACATGCGAGAGCATGACCCAGAGGGCCAAGAGCCCGCGCAAGCCGTCCAGTTCGTCGAAACGGGGCGGCGGGATCGTCGGGGATGTCATGGCGGGCAGGGAATATCGTGGTTCGCCGGGCCGGGGTGGGCAGGGTATTAAAAGCGGAGGGTTCGCAGCCAGTCGCGGTTGGCCCGGTACCACTCGACCGAGCGGCGGAGACCCTCGTCGAGGGGGACCTCGGGCTGCCAGCCGAGCAGGCGGCCGGCCTTGGCAATGTCGGCCCAGGTTTCCTTGATGTCGGCGGCGTGAAACGGCCGGTGGTCAAACTGGGCCGCCCGGCCAAGCAGAGCCTCCAGCCGGCTGATGATGGTGGAGATGGTCACGGGGTTTTTCCCTCCACCCAGGTTGATGATTTCATAGCCGAGCGGCCGGAGGGAGGCGATGGTCCCGCGGGCGATGTCGTCGATGTAGGTGAAATCGCGCGCCTGCGAGCCGTCGCCGAACAGCTCAAGGGGGCGGCCTTCATCGATCCAGCGGGTGAAGCGGAGCAGGCCCATGTCGGGGCGTGAGGCCGGCCCATAGACAGTGAAATAGCGCAGGATCGAACAATCGAGGCCATGCAGATGGTGGTAGCTGCAGGCCAGCATTTCCGCCGCCTTCTTGGTCGCGGCGTAGGGGGAGAGCGGGGTGTTGACCG
>CAISJA010000071.1 GCA_903885525.1 uncultured Opitutaceae bacterium | reverse complement strand
CGACCGACGAGGTCGTCTCCACCGACTTCATCCATTGCAAGTCCTCGTCGATCTTCGACGCCGGCTCCGGCATCGAGCTGAACAGTAAGTTCTTCAAGCTCGTGAGCTGGTACGACAACGAGTGGGGCTATTCCAACCGCGTCGTCGACCTGACCAAGATCATCGCCGCCAAACTTTGAGGCGGCTCCGCCACAGAATCCAGAAGTCAGAATGCAGGAGTCAGCATGGCTGGCTCGAAATTTCACAGCGGAAGCCGACGCCTCGAGTGTCCTTCCGCTGTTTTTCTTCTGGCTCCTAACGTCCGGCTCCTCACTCCTCCTTACCCATGCCCTCCTTCAAAACGATCCGCGATCTCTCTCTCGCCGGCCGGCGCGTCCTCCTGCGGGTGGACTTTAACGTCCCGCAGGACAAGGCCACCGGCGCGATCACCAACAACCAGCGCATCGTCGCGGCCCTTCCGACGATCCGCTATGCCCTTGAGCAGGGTGCCTCCGTGGTGCTGATGTCGCATCTCGGCCGGCCCGACGGCCAGAAGATCGCCAAGTTTTCGCTGCAGCCGGTCGCCGCCGAACTCGAAAAGTTGCTCGGGCGCCCGGTCAAGTTCCTCGACGACTGTGTTGGCCCCGCGGTGGAGGCCGCCTGTGCGCCTGGTACCCTGAAGCCCGGTGACGTCGTCCTGCTCGAGAATCTGCGCTTCCATCTCGAGGAAGAGGGCAAGGTGAAGATCAAGAATGCCGACGGCACCGAGACCAAGCGCAAGGCCGACCCGGCGCAGGAGGCCGCCTTCCGCGCCAGCCTCACCCGGCTCGGCGACGTGTTCGTCAACGACGCCTTCGGCACCGCCCACCGCGCGCACAGCTCGATGGTGGGTGTGGCGCTGAAGGAAAAGGCCGCCGGCTTCCTGATGGAGGCCGAGTTGAAAGCCTTCGCCGCGGTGCTCGACCATCCCCGGCACCCGCTCCTCGCCATCCTCGGCGGCGCCAAAATCGCGGACAAGATTCCCCTCATCAACAACCTGCTGGAAAAGGCCGATGAGATCATCATCGGCGGCGGCATGGCCTTCACCTTCAAGAAGGAACTCGAAGGCATGGAAATCGGCAACAGCCTCTATGACGCCGAGGGCGCCAAGATCGCCAAGGAGCTTTTCGCTCGGGCTGCAGCCAAGGGCGTGAAGATCATCCTCCCGGTCGACTTTGTCATCGCCGACAAATTCGACCCCGAGGCCGCCACGCAGATCGTCACAGACAAGCCGGGCATCCCCGCCGGCTGGATGGGCCTCGATGCCGGCCCGCAGTCGCGCGAGCTCTTCGCCCAGTCCATCGCCCGCTGCCAGACGATCATCTGGAACGGGCCTCCGGGCGTGTTTGAATTTCCGAAATTTGCCGAGGGCACCAAGGCGATGGCAGCCGCGATCGCCGCCGCCACCGCAGCGGGAGCCACCACCGTGGTCGGCGGCGGCGACACCGCCACCGCAGCCAAGAAAGCCAAGGTCGCCGACAAGGTCACGCACTGCTCCACCGGCGGCGGCGCCAGCCTCGAGTTCCTCGAAGGCAAGGTCCTCCCCGGCGTGGCGTTCCTGGAGGCCTGAAACCAAGCAGCGGGCAGCCAGTGGCGGGTAGCGGGCACGTTGCGACCTGCTG
>CAISJA010000070.1 GCA_903885525.1 uncultured Opitutaceae bacterium | reverse complement strand
CGCCGAGGCCGGCCGGCGCGGGGAGGCCAGCCCGCCCACGCTGGGGGCGGCCTGGCGGGATGAATGCGGGCTGGCGGAGCCGGTGGGCCGGGACGACGTGGCCGCGGCCCGGTGCATGGGAAAGAGAGCGAAGGGGAAGGGGAAAAAAAGAGGGGGATGGGGGGGCGCGAAGCAAGAGTGCTCCAGGGCACGCGCGCGCGCTCGTGCGCCCTGCCGGGGGCCGGCCCCGCCAAGCAAACCCCCGCCGTGCGAGGCCGCCCACCCGTGGCCGCTCTCAACCAAAAAAGGAACTAGATCCTGACTACACAAGCACGCCCCGCACACGCACCCCCCTCTTCATACGTCTCCCTCATGCCTCCCCTCCCCCAGGCGCGCCGCCCAGCCCCACCACGCTTGCCGGGTCGGCCCCCGCCCGCCGCGCCCGGAAAAAGCCGCGCAGCAGGGCGGCCGCCTCCTCCGCCCGCACGCCCCGGGTGACCTGAAGGGGAAGGGAAGGCAGAGACAATGGCATTGGTTGTGAGTGAGGTGGAGGCGGAGGGCGTGCGCGCCGGGCGTGCCCCGTCCTCCCTCTCTCGCTCTCCATCTCCGCTGTCCTCACCTCGAGGCCTGGGTGCGACCCATGGGCCGCCCCGCCGCTGACACCACCGCCGCCCTCGCCCGCCTCCCCGGCCGCAGACGCCCTGTGCAGCCCATTCACGCCCTGCCCCTCCCCCTTCGCGGCGGCCAGCAGGCCCACCCACCCCCCGTCCGCCCCGGCGCTGGGGTTGGGCGCGCCATACACGACGCGGTCGACGCGCGCCAGCAGGGCCGCCCCCGCGCACATGGCGCACGGCTCCAGGGTCACGTACAGGGTCGTCCCGGCCAGGCGCCAGCCGCCTGGGGGAGCGGCCGCGGCGGCGGCCCGCAGGACGAGCAGCTCGGCGTGGGCGGTGGCGTCGTGGGCGGCTTCCACCCGGTTGCGGTCGGCCGAGAGGATGGTGGGCAGGGCAGGCGGGACTGGTGGGGCGGGCGCCGGGCCCGCGCCCGGCGTCGCACCCGTGGTCGAGGCAAGGACACTGCCCTCACCCACATCGACGGCATTGCGCGCCACGAGCGTCACGTCGTCCGCGACCACCGTCGCGCCGGCGTCAAGGCGCACGTCACCGGCAGTGACGCGGATGCTACTGCCCTCGATGCTGCGCTCACCGCCGAGCAGCAGGCTGCTTGCATGCCAGCGCTCAAGCGTCGAATCGCTGAGGGCGATCACGCCCGGCGCGGACGCTGAAGCATCGCCGTGCACGATCTCGAGCGAGGGCGTGGCGACGTCGATGGCCGCGCCGCGCCCGCCCTTGGCCGCCGTCGCGACGATGTCGCCGGCCGTGACCAGCGCCTGCGTCACGCTCAACACTAGGCGCCCCGCGTCGGCCGGCACATCTGCCCGCGGACCATTCAGGCGTATCGCCTGTGAGGGCAGAAAGGTCGATGCCTGATAGCCGTTGTAGGTCGCCAGGCTGTTGGCATAGCTGCCCGGAGAGACCGCGAAGCCGGTGTAGCGGCTGCCGCCGATGCCGCTGTTGGCAAAGGTGGAGTACCCGGCCACCACGACCGACCCGTCGGGGCGGACGACCGGCTGCGACGGGCTCAGATCGCCGTAGCCACTGACGGCACGCACGAGGATCGCGCCCGGCAGCAGCGCATAGCGAGCCGGGAGCAGCGCGTAGGTGCCGGCGGCAATGCCGGGTGCCCCAGCGAGGTACACGCTCGCCCCGACCGACAGGCCCGCCTGTGTCCATTCCTGCGGATCGTAGGGCGCAAAGCCCTGCACGGTGGGCAGGATCGCGTACAGACCCGAGGTCGCCCCCGGGGCAAGCACGTCCTTCGAGCCGCCGGTGCCGGGCACCCACTCGGCCGCATACAGATCACCGCCGCCCGACAGGTCCACGGTCGCGCCCTTGGCGACGGTGACCGACGGCCCATTCAGCGTCACGACCCGCGCCGGCACCGTGGTGACGCTGCGTGAAAACTCGACCCCGTTGTTGTAGGTCCAGGTCTTGCCACCGTTCGACACGCGCCCGAAGGGCACCTCGAGGCCCGCGCCGCTCACCGAGGTGAGACTGCCCGGGGCGAGGGTCAGCGCGTGGCTGGCCGACAGCGTCAGCGAACCGAAAGGCGCGCGCAGCGTCCCCTGCTGGTTCGCTGCCGCCGTTGCCTCCTGCCACCTCGCCGTCGCCAGTCGTTGCCGGTGTCAGCTGCAGCCTTCGGGGCAGCGCCGTGGCCGATGGCCGCTCGGCACGGGGCACTGCGGG
>CAISJA010000069.1 GCA_903885525.1 uncultured Opitutaceae bacterium | reverse complement strand
CTGGCCGAAACCGAGCTCATGCACCGGGAGTTCGGCCGGGTGCGGAGCGAATTCAAGCATGATGGCACCAAGGTGACCGCCATCGATCTGGCCATCTCCGAGCACATCACGGCGGCCATCCTCGCCCAGTTTCCCGAGGACCAGTTTTTCAGCGAGGAACTAGCGCCCACGGAAGTGCCGGTGCCCGTGACGGCCCGCTACTGCTGGGTGCTTGACCCCATCGACGGCACGAACAATTACGCCAACGGCATCATCTACTGTTCCATCTCGCTCGCCCTGCTCGAAAACGGAGTCCCCGTCTATGGGGTCATCTACGACATGGCCCGGCGTTCGCTCATCCACGGCGGCCCGGGTCGCGGTGTCTGGGACGGTGAACTGCGCTCTCGCGCCCGCCCGGAGGCGCCGCACAGCCACAGCCTGATCGGGTTTCATTCCCCGGTGGACAAGAGCCTGGCCGCCGAGGGAAAGCGGCTGATCGAAAATTTCAAGATCCGCGGGCTCGGCAGCAGCGCGTTGCATCTCGCCTACGCCTCCATCGGACTGATCGACGGCGTGGTGGAGCACAACAACAAGGTCTGGGACATCGCCGCCGCCGCCGCGCTGATCGGCGAGGCGGGGGGCGAACTGCATTACCTGACCCCGCCGCCGTTTCCGCTCCGGGAGTTTTCCAGCAAGGCCCCGCGCGTCCAATACGTGGCGGGCAACCCGGCCCTGCTCCAACGCCTGCTCGAAGTGCTGGGCCGGTAGTCCTCCCGCATCGGCCATGACCAATGAACTGATTGAACTGTGCAAGAGCACATTCAAGGTTCAATTTGAAGAACCTCAATTGGGCAGGACGGGCAAAGCAGGAACCGTGCACAGGCAAGAAAAAACCAGGGTGCAAAATCTTTGCAGGGCTCGTTCGGGCTCAAGGAGAAAGTCGGAGGCAACCTGCGCCCGTGTTGGGTAGTGCGAAGGGCCGCACTGGGGCAGGCGGGGTGAGTGCGCCTGTTCATGAGCACACGCGTAGCTCAAGTTAGAGGATGCTTGAATGATGGCAGTTTCCCGCATTCTCGGGCGAAATTGTTGTTCAGGCAACTGTGGCATCGACTCGATTTTTTGGTATCGCTACAGGTCGGCAATGCGCAGAGCACTTTTCCCTGGCTCTTGGGCCGTGACTACCTTCCCCTTCATCAGGCGGCGGCTGCGTGCCAGCTCCGAATTTTCCCACCCATGAATTTTGCTGATCTCGGTCTGTCCGAACCGCTGCAGCGCGCGGTCAGGGAACTCAACTACACTGCGGCAACCCCGGTCCAGGAAGCGGCGATCCCAGCCATCCTGCGCGGCGAGGATGTGTGGGCATCGGCCCAAACGGGATCCGGCAAGACCGCCGCTTTCGCGCTGCCGATCTTGGAAGTGCTGGCCGGCCGGCCGGCTGCCCCGCGCCGCACCCGCGCGCTGGTACTCGCGCCCACGCGCGAGTTGGCGGCACAGATTGCGGAAGCGATCCGCACCTATGGCCGGCATTTGCCACATCCGCCCAGGTCACTGGCCGTTTTCGGCGGAGTATCGATCAACCCGCAGATGCTGGCCCTGCGCGGCGGGGTGGAGATCGTCGTGGCCACACCGGGCCGGTTGCTGGATCTGGTGGCGCACAACGCCCTGTCCCTTTCCGGAGTGTCCACGCTGGTGCTCGACGAGGCCGACCGGCTTTTCGCCCTGGGCTTCGCAGAGGAGCTTGGCCGTGTGCTCGCCCGGCTGCCGGCTCGCCGGCAAAACCTGCTTTTTTCCGCGACCTTTCCGCCGGCAGTGCATTCCTTGGCGACAGCCCTGCTGCGCGCGCCAGTGCGGATCGATGTGCCGGTCGAACCGTCCACCGCGCCGGCCATTCAGCAGCGGGCGATTGAGGTTGATCCGCCCCGGCGCACCCAGTTGCTGCGCCATCTGGTTCAGACCCACTCGTGGTCCGGTGTCCTGGTCTTCGTCGCCACGAAGTATGCGACGGAGCATGTCGCGGAAAAACTAGGCAAGGCCGGCCTGGCTGCCGCTGCGCTGCACGGCGAGCTGAGCCAAGGTGCCCGCACGCAAGCCCTGGCGGACTTCAAGGCGGGGAAGGTGCAGGTGCTGCTTGCCACCGACGTAGCCGCGCGCGGCCTCGACAT
>CAISJA010000068.1 GCA_903885525.1 uncultured Opitutaceae bacterium | reverse complement strand
CGCGGAACAGGCGGGCGAGGGCGGCGCTGCGCAGACCGTGGCGGCAGTGCAGCACCAGCGGGCCGGCCGCGGCCAGCTCCCGCAGCCGGGCGAGGTCGTGGGCCGGCACCGCCGGCACCGCCCCGGCGGGGGCCGCCTCGCCGGGTTCGGTGAGATAGACCACCCGCGCCTGCGCCCCGAGGGCGGCGACTCCGGCGGCGTCAAGGAAGAGCGAGGCGTCGCGGACGGTCGCGGGCGGCAGGGCCGGCAGGTCGCCGAGCCGGCCGCAGACCGGACAACCGGGCCGCGCCTCGCGCCGCACGCTGAGCTGCGTGCCGTCGAGCAGGTCCACCAGCCGCGTTTCCCGGACCGCCGCGCCCTCGATCCCGAGCAGGAGCTTCAACGCCTCGGCCGCCTGCATCACGCCGAGCACGCCGACCGCCGGGGCGAACACCGGGCCGCCCGCACAGGTGTCGGCGGCGGCAAGATCGGCCGGGCCGCGCCCCGCCGCCAGGCAGTGCAGGCAGCCGCCCGTACCGGGACGGAAGACATCCAGCGTGCCCTCAAACCGGTGCACCGCGGCCGATACCAGCGGCACCCCGAGCGCGTGGCAGGCGTCGTGCAGCAGGAAGCGCGTGGCAAAATTGTCCGTGCAGTCGAGCACCACCGTCTGGCCCGCCACGAGCGCGCGGACGTTGGCCACGCCGCACTCGCCTTCGTGCGTGCGGACCTCGGCCGCCGGATGATGCAGGCGCAGCCGCGCGGCGGCGGCGAGGGCCTTGGGCGCACCGATCTCGGCCGGAGTGAAGAGGATTTGCCGGTGGAGGTTGCTCAGCTCGATCCGTCCGCCATCGACAAGCGTAATCTGGCCGACGCCCGCTCCGGCGAGGTAGAGCGCCGCCGGACAGCCCAGTCCGCCCACGCCTACGATGAGCACATGGGCTGCGGCGATTCGTTGCTGCCCGGCCGGACCAACTTCCGGCAACGCGATCTGGCGGACATGGAGGTCCGCCTTCGCCGAAGCCGCGACGGCTTCGGCGGTGCCGTTCACCCACTCGGCGGCGCCGTCGGGATGGTGCTCCTTCTTCCACACGGGCAGACGGCGCTTGAGCTCCTCAATGACCTGCCGGCAGGCGGCAAAGCCCGCCGCCCGGTGGGCGGAGGCGATGCCGATCCACACGGCAATTTCACCCACGGCGAGCAGGCCGGTGCGGTGCACGCAGAACACGCGGGTGCCCGGATAAAGCTGCTCGGTCTCGGCCACTAGACTTTCACCCTCGCGGATGGTCAGCTCGTCGTAGGCCTCGTAGTCCAGCCCGCTGACCGGACGGCCGAGGTGATGGTTGCGCACGCGGCCCTCAAAGATGACGATCGCCCCGGCCTCAGGGACGGCCAGCCGGCTGGTCAGTCCGGCGGAGTCGATCGGTGTGGCGGTGAGTTCGAACATGTCAGCCTCCGGCCACGGGCGGGATGAACACGACGCGGTCGCCGGGCGCGAGCGGGGTGCTCATCTCGGCGTAGCCGTCGTTGACCGCGACGCGCAGGAGGGTGGCGGGAAACACGAGAGCATGCCGCCGTTGCAGCTCGGCGTAGAGCTCCGCGGGGGTGGCGGCGGCCGTCTCGATCTCCAGCCGGGAGCAGCCGGCCTGCTCGCGCAGCGCGGCGAAGAAACGGACGGAGAGGCGGAACGGTGCGGCGGACATGGTGCGTCACCCGCCGATCTGCGACATGCCCCGGGCCGCCGGGATGAGGTGCTGGGCGAGCCCGTGGCCCCAGGGTTTCTCCTGCACCGCCCGGCGGATGCACTCCGCGATGGCCTCGTCGCTCCGCCCGGAGCGGAGGAGGACGAGCAGGTTCATTTCGTGGTCGCGCAGGAGGCAGAGCCGCAGCACGCCGTCGGCGGTCAGGCGCATCCGGTTGCACCCGGCGCAGAAGGGCGCCGTGACGGGGCTGATGAAGCCCACCCAGCCCGCCCCGCCGGGCAGCCGGTAGAGCCGGGCCTCGCCGTCGAGCCGGCCGCCGTTGACCGGCTCGAGCGGGCCGTAGGCCTGGACCAGCACTTCCCGCAGCTCGGCTTCGCTGACCAGCCCCTTGGTCTGGAATTCCACGTTGTTGCCGAAAGGCATCTGCTCGATGAAGCGCACCTGCAGCGGCTGGGCGCGCGTGAGGCCGGCCAGCGCGACCACGTCTTCCCGGTCGTTGACGCCGCGGCAGACCACGGCGTTGAGCTTGACGCGGAAGCCGGCGGCGAGGGCGGCGGCGAGGCCGGCCTGGACATCGCGCAGGTTGCCCCAGCGCGTGAGCCGGCGGAATTTCGCCTCGTCGAGGCTGTCGAGGGAGATGTTGACCGACTGCAGGCCCGCGTCGCGGAGCGGCCGGGCCAGCTGGTCGAGGAGCACACCGTTGGTGGTGAGGCCGACGGCGGTGATGCCCGGGGTGGCCACGGCGTGGCGCACGAGGTCCACCAGGCCCGGCCGCAGGGTCGGTTCGCCGCCCGTGAAGCGGATCTTGCGGAAGCCGAGCCGGCCGAAGACCGCCAGCAGCCGGCGCAGCTCGTCGTCGCTCAGCAGCTCGTGCCGCGGGCGGAAGGTCATCTGCTCCGGCATGCAGTAGACGCAGCGCAGGTTGCACGCATCCGTGAGCGAGATGCGGAGGTAGTCGATGTCGCGCTGGTACTGGTCGAACGGCATGTCGTGGCAGGTGCCGGGGTAGCGAGGCAAGCAAGCACAGGCCGACCCATTCAACAACCTTGGAGTAGCCCGGGCAGGAAGCACCGCGCCGGGAGGCGGTGCCGGAGTCCGGCGGAAAGTCACCCGGGCCGGTAGACGTGATGGGGGACGGACGACGGGACGAACAGCTCCCCCACCCGGCCCTGTCGGATCAGGTGGCCGGCATCCAGCACGAGTGCCTCGCTGCACAGGGCGACAACCTCATCGGGCGAATGCGTGACGTAGAGCATGGGGATGGAGAATTCATCCCGCACCCGGGCGAGGTACGGCAGGAGCCGGTCGCGCAACGGCAGATCAAGGCCGGCGAGCGGCTCGTCGAGCAGGAGCAGGCGCGGGGCGGCCAGCAGCGCCCGCCCGAGGGCCACCCGCTGCTTTTCCCCGCCGGACAGCGTGCTAGGCAATCGGGTGGCCAGCGGACCGATCTCCAGCACTGCGGCGACGTGCTCCAAGGTCAGCCCGGCCGGCCGCGGCCGGGACGAGTCGGCGCCGTACCGCAGGTTGGCCCGCACGGTGAGGTGGGGAAACAGCGCCCCATCCTGCGTCACATAGCCGATCCCCCGGCGCTCGGGCGGCACGAACACGCCGGCGGTGGCATCGGTGAGCACCTCGCCATCCACGCGCACCCGGCCCCGCGCCGGCCGGCGCAGCCCCGCGATCACCTCGAGCAGCGTGGTCTTGCCCGAGCCCGAGGGTCCGAACACCGCCGTCATGCGCGCCGTCAACAGGGCGCCGACCTCGAGGGTGAAGCGCCCCAGGGGCAGGGCCAGGCCGGTGAGTTCCACGCTCATGCCTTGCGCCCCCGCAGGAACCATTCGCCGAGCCAGACGGCGGCAAAGGCGATGGCGGTGGAGACCGCCAGCAGCCGCAGCGCCTCGTCGTCGCGGTCGAGCTGGACCAGTTGATAGATGGAAAGCGCGAGGGTCGCCGTCTTGCCCGGGATGTAGCCGGCGACCATGATCGTCGCGCCGAATTCCCCGAGGGCCCGGGCGAAGGCGAGGACCGTGCCGGCGAGCAAGCCGCGCGCGGCGAGCGGCAGCGTGATGGTGGCGAACACCCGCGCCGGCCCGGCCCCGAGCGTCCGCGCGACCTGTTCGAGCCGGGGATTCACGCCCTCGAACGCCACGCGGGCGGTGCGGACCAGCAGCGGGAAGGACATCACCGCCGTTGCCAGCACCACGCCGCGCCAGGTGAAGATGATTTCCCAGCCGGGGTGGGCCTCGAACCAGCCGCCCAGCGGCCCGTGCCGGCCGAGCAGCTTGAGCAGCAGCAGTCCGGTGGCCACCGGCGGCATCACGAGTGGCAGGGCCACGCAGGTCTCGACCACCGCCTTGCCCCGCCACTCGCGCCGGGCCAGCAGCCAGGCCAGCAGGAGAGCGAACGGCAGGTTCAGCAGCGTGCCCAGCGTGGCGACGCCCAGGGTGAACGCGGTGACTTGCCAGGCCTCGGCGGACATCGGCGGGGGGCTCGCTCAGGGCGCCGCGGTGAAACCGTAGCGGAGAAAGATCGCGCGGACCGGTGCCGTGGCCAGATAGCCGGCAAAGCGACGGGCCGCCTCGGCCTGCGGCGCGGACTTCAGCACCGCCAGCGGATAGGAGATGACCGGCCCCTCGGACGCGGCCACCTCGTGGATGATTTTGACGCGGCGCGACAGGAGCGCGTCGCTGCGGTACACGATGCCGGCCTCGGCGTTGCCCGCTTCCACCATGGCCAGGCAGGCGCGGACGTTCTCCACCGGCACGATCTTGCCGGCCACCGCCTCCCACCACTGCATTTTCTCCAGCCAGGCCCGGGCGTAGATGCCGGCCGGCACCGTGCGGGTTTCCGCCAGCGCGAGCCGGCGCACGGCGGGCTGCGTCAGGTAGCCGGGAGCGGGCGCGGCCACCGTGGCGTCGACAGGCACGATGACCACCAGCGTGTTGGAGAGCAGGCGGCGGCGGGTGCCGGGGTCGATCAGCCCGGCCTTGGCCAGGTCGTCCATCTTCGCCTCGTCGGCGGAGAAAAAGAGGTCGGCGGGCGCGCCTTCCCGGATCTGCCGCGCCAGAGTGCTGGAGGCGGCGAAATTGAAATACACCGTGTCGCCGCCGCCCGCCGTGTAGACGCGGGCCGCCTCCTGCAAGGCCTCGGCCAGGCTGGCGGCGGCAAAAACCGTGAGGTCGGCCGCGCCCAGCAGCGGAGCGAAAACGGCCCAACCGAGGAGGAGAAGACAACGGCGGTTCATGGTAAGGCGGCGGGTTTAGGCAGGTTGATCGGGCAGAGCAGCTTTGCCGCCACCGTAACGGAAAGCGTTAACCACTGCCGGACACTGCCGATCACCGATTCCCCTCGGGCGGATTCCCTGCCTCGCCGTGGTGTGCCTCGGTGCCAGCGGTGGTTCCGCCCTGCCTTGCCTCGGATTGCGGCGGAGACGCTCGGGGCACTCTGCGCGGGAAAAGGGGAAAGGCGGGTCGGACTCACTCTGTCGTCAGGCGCGGGCGGAAGCCGGCGATGTGGTCGATCCCCTCCGCGATGGCCGGCATGAGCAGGGGGAGGATTTCGCTCACGGCCTTGGGGCGGCCGGGCAGGTTCACGATCAGCGAGCGCCCGCGCACGCCCGCGGTGGCGCGGGAGAGGATGGCGGTGGGCACTTTCCGGTAGCTTTGCATCCGCATCAGCTCGCCGAAACCGGGCAGCTCCGTGCCGAGCACCGCCCGGGTGGCCTGGGGGGTGACGTCGCGCGCGGCCGGGCCCGTGCCGCCCGTGGTGAGGATCAGCGGGCACTGCTCCTCGTCGGCCAGGCGACACAGCGCCCGCTCAATCTGCACGCGCTCGTCCGGCAGCACCAGGCGGATCCATTCCAACGGCTCGGCAAACTGGCTCGCGGCAATGCGTTCGATCTCGGGACCGCTCTCGTCGGCATAGGTGCCGGCGGAGGCGCGGTCGCTCAGGGTCAGGCGGGCGATTTTCATAGTTTGGTCTTCTCCACCACCCGGATCCCGGCAATGGACATGCCCGGATCGACGGCCTTGCACATGTCGTACAGCGTGAGGGCGGCGACCGACACGGCGGTGAGCGCCTCCATCTCCACCCCGGTCTTGCCGGTCAGCCGGGCCGTGGCCCGGATGTAAATGCTCTCCGCCTCGACCGTAAAGTCCACCGCCACATGGCTGAGGGCGAGCGGGTGGCAGAGCGGAATGAGCGCGCTGGTGTGCTTGGCCGCCTGGATGCCAGCGATCTGCGCGACCGTGAGCACGTCGCCCTTCGGCAAGGCCCCCTGGCGGAGCTGGTCCAGGGTGCCTGCGCTGCAGTGCAGCCGGCCCTCGGCCACCGCCTGCCGCAGCTGGTCGGGCTTCGCACCGACATCGACCATCCGGGCGTGACCGGCGGCGTCGAGGTGGGAGAACTCCGGGGCGGAGGGGGCGGCGCTCATGGACAGGGGATG
>CAISJA010000067.1 GCA_903885525.1 uncultured Opitutaceae bacterium | reverse complement strand
GTGCCGAGTTCCTGCGCGAAGAGACTGACGCGAAATTCCTCCACCAGCCAGAGGAGCGCCCCCGCCCGGTCACCGAGCCGGTCGGCCGCCTGCACATGCGGCTGCAATTCCCGGGCCCGGGAGGCGTCTTTGGCCGGATCGCGTTTCCACCGGTCGGCGCGGGCCAGCCGGCCGCGCAGGTAGCGCGGCAGGTGGCTCACCCGGGCCAACGGCGTGCGGCGCAGAAAATCCGGCGGCAGGAGCTGGCCGAGATCGTTCTCCAGCCCGGGATAGGGGGTCGGGTGGGTCTGCAACGACAGCCGCAGGGTGAGGATTTCCTTCAGCCAGTCGCCGAGCTTCGGGACAAGGCCGCGCAGGTCGGCCTTGGCCGCGGCCACGGCTGCGGCGAATCCGGCCGCCGTCAGCGCCCCGTCGCGGCGGTCCCGGCCGGCCCGCTCCACGTCGCACACCCACTCCCGGATGCTGGCGAAGGCCTGCTCCTGGAGCGTGCCGAGGGGGACCAGCGTGACGGCGAGCGGACCCAGCGGGCGCAGGTCGCGGAGATCCTTTTCCAACCAGCCGAGTTCATAGCGCAGCGCCGATTCCAGCAGCCGGGCCAGCCCGGCGCGGGTGGCCGCCTGCGCCTCCTCCGCGGCGGCAAACAGCCGCACCGCCACGCCCGCCGCTTCCGCCCGCAGGCCCGGATGCCCCAGCACCGGCACGCCGGCCTGCTCGGCCACGGCCACCGTCGCCGGAATGTCGCCAAATTTCCATTCGAGGGCCGGCGCCTGCTCCCATTTTTCCCGGGCCGCCTGCCAGGCACCGCCCTCGCTCCGGGCCGCCTGCCGGGTGGCAGCCTGGCGGCTGGCCCCGATCTGCTGTTGCAGCTCCGCCAGGTCGCGGCTGGCGCCCAGCACGGTGCCGGCGTCGTCCACCACCTCCACCCGCACGCGCAGGTGGTCGGGCAGCGGCTTTTCCCCGAACATTCCCGGATCGACCCGCACGCCGAGCCGGAGCGTCAGCACCTCGGCCAGCGCCCCCGCCAGCGTGGGGGCGGGCGCCCGGGCGGAGAGCAGGCCCAGCTCGGCCTGGATTTTTTCCGCCGTCTCCGCCAGCGGAATCAGGGTGCGGCGCAGTCCTTTCGGCAGGGCCTTCAGCAACAGCTCGATTTTTTCCCGGAGGTGTCCCGGCACCGCCCAGTCGAGCGCCGCGGGGGTGAGCGCCGCCGCCTCGGCCGGCCTCACCCGGAGCGTCACCCCGTCCGCCTCCTGGCCGGGCCGGTAGGCATAGGCCAGCGGCAGCACGAGGTTGGCCAGCGGCAGCTCCTCCGGGAAATGCCGTGCCTGCTCCGTCAGCTCCGCCGGCGGCTTCAGGTCCTCCTCGGTGAGGAAGAGGAATTTCGGCTCGGTCGCGCGCCGGTGCCGCACCAGGTCGACCAGTTCGGGGACGGAAGCCACGGGACGGAACGCCGCCGCCGGGCCGGTTTCCGGCCCGGCCGGAGCACGGGCGCTCCCGGCGCGTTCCGGCAGCAAGCGGGCGGCGTAGAACCGGAAGGCCGCCTCGTCGAGGTCGAGGTAGCCGGCGCTGCGCGTGCGCGTGAGGATGGTCTCCGTCTTCTCCCGGATCTTCCGGTTGTGCGCGATGAAATCCAAGGGCCAGGTGACGGTGTCGCCGACCAGGCCCTCCCGGACAAAGATCTCCGTGGCATGGACGGGGTTGATCTTGCCGTAGCTGACGGCGCGGGTCTCGATCTCGAGGTGGTAGAGCCGGCGGCGCTCCTTCACGAGCACGCGGCCCGACTCGGCGCTCCAGAAAGGCTCGCTGTGCGCCACCTTCAGGATGTGCCCGGCCAGATCGGGCAGCCACTGCGGGTCGATCCGGGCGCAGGTCCGGGCATAGAGGCGGCCGGTCTCCATGATTTCGGAGGCCATGATCCATTTCGCCGTCCTGGGCTTCGCCGGCGGAACCCGCCCTCCGGAAGGATTTTTTCGCCCCTCCCCCTTCTCGTGCAGGGCCGAGCCGGGAAACACGGCCACCTTGCGATCGTGCGTGGCGAGGAAGGTGCCGTCGTCCGCCCTGGTGGCCACGTTGCCGAGCAGGCCGGAGAGGATCGCGCGGTGGATGGCCCGATAGGCCGGCGTGCCCAGGCCGAGCGGCGCCGCCTCGCCGGGGCGCCGCCCGTCATGGACCGAGGTGGGGGCGAAACCCTCCCGGCTCCCGATGCTCTCCACCAGCTGGGCATGGACGTCGCGCCACTCGCGCATGCGCAGGAACGAGAGAAAATGCGCCGAGCAAAATTGGCGGAGCCGGCCGAGCGTCATCGTCTCAAACTCGTCATGGTACGCCTCCCAGATGGCGAGCAGGGTGAGAAAGTCCGAATCGGGATGCGTGAAACGGCGGTGCGCGGCGTCGGCCTTCGCCTGCTGGTCAAGCGGACGTTCGCGGGGGTCCTGGAGGCTGAGCGCCGCCGCGATGATCAGCACCTCGCGCAGCGCCTTCTCCGTGCGGGCCTGCAGAATCATGCGCCCCACGGTTGGGTCAACCGGCAGATGGGCCAGGTCGCGGCCGAGGACCGTAAGCTCGGAATTGGCGGACGGGGTCTCGGCGCCCGGCCGCTCTCCGCCTGCGCCGGGCTTCTCTCCGGCGGGATTCGGCGACGCTGCCGGGCCGGCCACGATCGCGCCCAGTTCCTCCAACAGGGCGTAGCCGGAGCGGATGCCCTTGGCCGGCGGCGCGTTGAGAAAGGGAAATTCCTCGATGTCGCCGAGTCCGAAGGCCTTCATGCGCAGGATAACGTCCGCCAGGTTGCTGCGCTGGATCTCCGGCTGGGCGAAACGGGGGCGGTCGTTGAAATCCTGCTCCGCGTAGAGGCGGATGCAGACGCCGTCGCTCACCCGGCCGCAACGGCCCTTGCGCTGGTTGGCGCTGCTCTGGGCCACCGGCTCGACCGGCAGGCGGCGGGTGCGGCTCTGCGGCACATAGCGGCTGAGGCGGGCCAGGCCGGTGTCGATCACGAAGCGGATGCCGGGGATGGTCAGCGAGGTCTCGGCAATGTTCGTGGCCAGGACGACCTTGCGCTGCGCGGAGGGCGAGAAGACGCGCTGCTGCTCGGCGTTGGTCAGCCGGCCGTAGAGCGGGACGACTTCGAGGCGGCGCAGTTTCCGGCCCTCTAGCAGATCGCGCAGCTCGCGGATATCCCGCTCGGTGGGAAGGAAGACGAGGATGTCGCCCGCCGGGCTTTCCTGCAGCACGCGCTCCACGGCCTCCTCGGCGGCGTCCAGGTAGGTGTAGTCGTCGTGGTCGCCCTTCATCTCCGCGAGCGGCGACCAGATGACCTCCACCGGGTAGACGCGGCCGGACACCTCGACGATCGGTGCGCCGTCAAACGCCTGGGCGAACACCTCGGTGTCGATGGTGGCCGAGGTGATGACGATCTGGAGATCCTTCCGCCGGTGCCGCAGGCGGCGGAGATGGCCGAGGATGAAGTCGATGTTGAGCGAGCGTTCGTGCGCCTCGTCCACGATGATCGTGTCGTACTCCCGCAGCTCCGGGTCGGCCTGCAGCTCGGCCAGCAGCATGCCGTCGGTCATGAACTTGATCAGCGTGCCATCGGTGGTGCGGTCGGCGAAGCGGATCTTGCAGCCGACCTCATGCCCCCACGGCACGTTCAATTCCTCGGCCACGCGGCGCGAGACGGAGGTGGCGGCCACCCGGCGCGGCTGCGTGCAGGCGATGCGCCCGCGCCGGCCCCCGCCCGCCGCGAGGCACATCTTGGGGATCTGCGTCGTCTTGCCCGAACCCGTCTCGCCCGCCAGCACCAGCACCTGATGCCGTTGCAACAGGCCGATGATTTCGTCCGCGCGCGCGCTGATCGGCAGTTCGGGCGGGAACTCGATCCGGAAGGACGAAGGCTGGGGGCGGCGCGGCATGGGAAAGGGCACTGTGGCTGGTGTGGGAGAATTTGAAACCACGAATGGACCCCTGAACATGCCGGAATGAGGAATTATTATTCGTGTGGATTTGTGTCCATTCGTGGTTATCTCCCCTCCCCGGCGTGCCGCGCAGCCAAGGCGCAGGCCCGGCCACACTTTCATGTCGCCCTCCGCCCCAGTCTCTCCTGCCGACCAGGCCCTCGCCCGGGTGCTCCGCACCGCGCGGGGCAACGGCTGGAGCATCGCGCTCCTCGCCGGTCTCGGCACGGCCGCCTCCCTCGGGCTGGGTGATTGGGCCGGCGCCGCCACGGGGCTGCTGGCCACGACGGCAGGGGTGCTGGAACTGCGCGGCCACCGCCGTTTGCAGCGCGGCGACGCCACGGGGCTGCGCCTGCTGGTCCGCGCCGAACTCCTCCTGCTGGCCGTCCTCGCGGTTTATGCCCTCTGCCACCTCGCCAGCTTTGACGACGCCGCTTTTCGGCAGCAGGACCTTCCCCGGCTTCGGCAGGCCCTGCACGCCGGCGGCCTCGACCTCCAGGAGATACTCGCGCGCTCCGGCCTGACCGAAGATCAGCTCCTGCCCCTCGTGCGGTCGCTGCACCGGGCCGTCTAC
>CAISJA010000066.1 GCA_903885525.1 uncultured Opitutaceae bacterium | reverse complement strand
GCCGACGCCACTGTAAACCGCAGAAACGGTATGCTGGCCGGCCGTCAGCGTGGCGGTGGCAAGACTGGCGATACCATTTGCCAGCTCGACCGGATCGCCAGAATTCATACCGTCGATCTGAAACTGGACGGAACCGGTGGGTACAAAGCCGTTACTGGCAATCACCGTGGCAGTGAAAGTGGTGGTGTCGCCGTAGATACTCGATGACGTGGAACTGGTGACCGTGGTACTGCTCTGGGAGCCCTCGATCACATACAGCATTGACCTGACGATGCGAATCTCGTTGTTGTTAGTATCGGAGATGATCAGGTCACCAGCCGCGTCGATCGTCACACTGGTGGGCGTATGCAAAAAGGCGTTCGTGGCCGGCCCACCGTCGCCACCGTAGCCACCGCCGGCATTCAAGCTCAGAATGGTGCCCGCGCTGTAGAACTGACCGCCAATGGTCTCGTCGGTCCCGAGCACCTCGCGAATGCGATGGTTACCGGAATCGGCAATGAACAGATTACCGGCCGCATCCAAGCTGACACCGTTGGGGTAGTACAGAAACGCATCAGTCGCGGGGCCGCCGTCACCGCCGCCGCCGCCGCCCACCGCCGTGATAATCGTTCCCGCCGGGTACCACGTGCCATTGATCGTCCGGTCCGTACCCAGCACCTCCCGGACCCGCCAGTTGTTATTATCGGCAATAAAAATGTCGCCAGCCGCGTTCACCGCCATGTCGGTCACGCCCGAAAGACCCGCGTCCGTGGCCGGTCCGCCATCCCCCGAGTATCCAGAACTAGCGCCCCCCGCCACCGTGATGATCGTGCCGGCCTCGTACGTCACCCCGCCAATGGTCTGGCCGCTGGCCAGCATCTCACGAATCCTGCGGTTCGAGGCATCCGCAATGAATAGATTACCGGCCGCATCGAATGTCAGGCCCCACGGATTCTGAAGCCATGTATCCGTCGCCGGCATACCGTCGCCGTGAAGGTCTCGGCCTGGCCGACCACCGGCGAAGCGACCGAAACGGCCAGACTGGTCAGTGTTCCGGTGGCCAGCAGTTGCCGCTGCTCCAACCCTTCCATCGCCAGCGCCGGGCGCCGGCGGGCAATCCGCAGCGTCGGATAGGAGGCCGCCCGGGCGGCACACCGTCGACCCGGTTGTCGCCTCTGGAACCTTCTCGCTACGCTCGACAACGCCCCGCGATACCAGGCTTGGAGCCGTTCCAGCAACCCGGCACCACGCCTCCCCACCCGGCGAAACAATGCACGAAAGAGTTGTGCCCGCTTCCCTCGCCCTCGACCCAGCCACGCACGCTGTATCTTCGTCATCGGTTGTACATCCTTAACTCGAGGCCAGAGAGAATCCCATCAGGTGGCTCATGCATACTAGCATGGTTACGCCTTCCTCACCGAATTGGGACGCATCAAGAAATGTGATAGTCTGGAAAGCTTTGGTGGTATTGGTGGCTTGGGGGGCCTGGTTGCACTGATTCGGCCAAGCATCCTGCGAAATCGTCCGGCTCGCGATCCCCCCTCTTTGAGCACTGCACATGCAGCCGCTCCCTGCAAACTCATGCCGAGAAGGATCGAATTGTATGCTACGAATCGAACTGAACCATATCCACTTTCAATGGATGAATCGACAAAAATACGGACGAATCGACATGCTCCCCTCTCTGCTTTGCTCACGACGAAGCGGCGCAAGCCCGCTAGAATCAATTCATGGAACCCGATTCGTCTACCTCCGCGCAGTTGCCATGGCAGGTGGTTTCCTCGACCGCCGCGCCCGGGATCGCCAGCGAGCCGCCGGCCCCCCCTTGGTGGAAACGCGAGCTGCTGTTCTGGCTGGGGCAGTGCTTGTTCTGGGGCGCGGCCCTGTACCTCATGTACACTCTCCTCCTGCCGGCAGTCGCAATCAAAGCCACCAGGTGGCAAATCTATTGGATCCTCGCCCTCCGGGGGATCACGGGGGTCATGGCCTCCCTGCTGCTTCGCTTGATCTACAACAGGCTGTTCAACCGGAACTGGAGCCTACTGAAAACGCTGACTGCGGCAGCTGGCGCCATCCTCCTGGCCACCCTGCTCGAACTGGCCGTATACCGGTTCCTCCTCTTCCGGATTGTCAGCCCCGAAGAAGTGCTCGCGAATCGCAGTCTGGTCGAGTCCAACCTCCCGATCTATTACCGGATGCACATGCTCACGATCTGGAGCCTTTGCTTCATGGGCTTCTTCCAGGGCCGCAAG
>CAISJA010000065.1 GCA_903885525.1 uncultured Opitutaceae bacterium | reverse complement strand
GTAACATTTGCTGTGAGGCAACGCCCCCATCCGACACGGATTCTAGTTGGCGCTGACCTCGAAACCTAATCGGCGCTGGACAGCTGGGGGCATTTTGCCCCCAGATAGCCCGGACACGAAGTGCCTGGCGCAGCCCTGAACGGGCAGACCGCAGACCGGTCGCAAGGCGACCGTGGGTTGGCAGACGGCGAGTGCAAGCTACGGTTCAAAATTTGCTAGGCTCGCCTCATCAATAGCCAAGCGGAGGAGGGAGCCGACCGCGCAAGCGGGCGGGAACCAGAGCGCAGCGGCGGTTCCCTACGGCGAAGCCGTGGGCATACGGCCTTCTAGACCTGGTTCTGGTATGCAGGGCAAGGCCACCCTATATGTTTCGTTTATCTGTTCTGATTATCTGCCAGCTCAGCACAGCTTCGTAAGTTTCCACAGACTAATGGTTAACCGCATTATTTCCATCACAATGGGGGACAATTTTGTCATGGTTTTCAGGGCCAGGGGGGGACAATTTTGTCATGAAATTCAACAGCATGGGGGGACAATTTTGTCACTCGGGGGGGACAAAATTGTCGTGAATAACTAGGCTTCATGCCCTGCGGTGTGGGCTCAGGCGGAGTCGTTGGATCTGGCGATGTCGCGCTCAGCGATCTCGCCAGATCCAACGTCTCCAAGACCGTCGCCAAGCACCGGCTGCGGCCGAGCGGTGCCGTCTGGCACCGGGAGCGCCGAAGCGGGTGCGGTCGCCAGTTTTGGCTTGTGAGCAGGAGAACTTCAGTAAAGTAAAGGCCTCCAAGTTCCCTTGCGCCGGGTGAATCTTACTGAGTTTCTGCTCTCTGCCGGGGGTGCCTTAGCCTTTGTCTACAAGCGCATCCGCGCATATATCCAGGCAACGCGTTTCGTCGAAAAAACGAAATTTGCTCCTTTGATTACGTCCGCCGTTTTCTAAGAAAGAATCGAGGGGCGGCGAAATGGATCGCAAATTTTAAATTGGAAGCAAATTCTTTATACGTTCAAAGCGAATCACGCTTCGATTTTTTTCGAGAAGCTCAATTTCCTGACTAGCAAAATCGTAAACGTCTGGAGTGAGACCGCGTATTCGATAAGCGTTAAGAAAAAAGGCATCACGCCCAACTTGAACAGTTTCTATATGTAGATTGGCAGCATGCAACCTCTCCCAACCATCGCGCACTTCACCGGCAGCGAAAAAGAATATTTCGCCACTAGTTCGACTGCAGAACACTGTGTCAGCCAATTCAAATATCTGTAAATTGCATGGCACATACCATTCGCGCTGTTGCTCTATCGCTTGGCGGTAGATTGCTGCAAAGTGATGCGATTGATCACTGTTAATGAGGTACAATTTTCTGGACCAACGAAAGTAGTATGCTTGGGGCCAACATGACCTGAACCGATTTAAATACGAGGTGGTGTTAGCCTCCCAATCCTCGCTAGAACTAAAGCCAATGGCTCTTCCCTCAGTTCTAGGAAGTAGCACCTCCAAGGCGAAATCCCGTAGTGAATCACGAGCCGCCGACTTGCCACTATTAGAACCAAAAAATGAGGTGATCGGCAATCGCACGTCGGGTAAGGAGAAACTGGATATAATTAGCCGCTTCAGAAAATCGTTCAGTTCTCCCCGAGGATAATAATGGTTATAGGTGAAATTGGTGATACACCAAATGGGGTCACTGTCAAAATACTGCCTCCCTTGCGGGATTTGGGGCAAAGGGGCATGCAACTGCAAGAATACGAGGCGCAATGCATCGCACTGTTTACGCTTTTGGTACCAGGCAGCGATCATCAGGTTACGCTAAGGTCTGATTCTCAATGCCTCTGGTTAGTTCCAAACCAAAGTAAAAAATGGATACGCCGGCAGCTTTCGCGGCTTTGCAGAGGGCGGCATCCGAAGATGCGTGAGCGGTGCCGCAACGTATGGCCAGTTTGAGGGTAAGCAACAAGGCGGGGACAGTCTAACTGTCAGTGCGGCTCCGAGACTTTCGACGGTGGTTTTTATCACGAATTGGATGGAGTTTTGGGCACTTGACCGACGACACAACCGGCGAATATCAGCATGTCTAGTCAGCTCCCTCGCAGAAATCGAGTATAAGGCTCAACCGATAAACATCCTAGTACATCGCAGAACAAGTAGCCAGATACGTTGCCATTTCATTTTTATGCCGAAAATAAAGATACGCTAAATATTGATATTTAGCGTCTTATAAAATTGGTGCTCGGGGGGGGACTCGAACCCCCATGCGGTTAGGCACAGGCTTCTGAGACCTGCGTGTCTACCAGTTCCACCACCCGAGCAAAAAACTGAAGGTGCATCCATACGACGCACCCGGCACGGGGCAAGGATTTTGTTGCCGCCGTGGCGCCAGGCCGGGCGGGGGCTCAACCCGCCGCCAGCCGGGCGGTGGCCTGCCGCTCGTGGTCGAGCAGCCGCTGCTTGCGCCAGATGCCGCCGGCATAGCCGCAAAGCGATCCGTCCGCGTGAATGACCCGGTGGCAGGGGATGACGAGAGCGAGCATGTTGGAGCCGTTGGCCCGGCCGATGGCGCGCGGCGCCCGGGGAATGCCCAGCCGGGCCGCCATCTGGGCGTAGCTGCGGGTGTGCCCCGGCGGGATGCGGCCGAGTTCGGCCCAGACGCGCTGTTGAAAATCGGTGCCGACCGGAGCGAGGGGCAGGTCGAAGGTGAGTGCTGTGCCGGCAAAGTAGGCCGCCAGCTGCCGGGCGGTCGCCTCCAGCACAGGACTGTTGCCCGGCACGATGGCGCATTTCAGCCGGCGGCGGAGTCCGGCCAGCTCACGCTCCAAGCCGCGGCGGTCCACGAACTCCAGCAGGCGCAGCCCCACGTCGTCGGCGAGGGCCAGCATCGTGCCGAGCGGGGTGCCGATGCGCTGGGCCAGCAGGCAGGCACCTGCGCGCGCCCCGCGCGGCGGCACGCCGAACACCCGGGTGAAAGCGGCGCGAAATCCGCTGGTGGATTCATAGCCCCGGGCCAGCTGCACCGCGATCACCGACCGGCCCGCCCGCACCTCGCGCAGGGCGAGCCCCATGCGCCGGGCCCGTTGGTAGGCATGAAACGTCATGCCGTGGTACGCCCGGAACTGGCGGCGGGCCGTGGAAGGCTCGACGCCCATGTCCACCAGATCCTTGTCGGTCACCCGCCCGTCGGCGGCCGCCTCCGCCGCATGGCGCAGCTTTTCCACCAGGACCGGCACGGGACGGACGGAATCCATCGGCCGGCAAAGCCGGCAGGGGCGGAAACCGCCATGGAGCGCCTCGGTGACCGTAGGGGCAAAAGCCACGTTCTCCTCCTTCGGCCGCTTGGCCCGGCAGGTGGGCCGGCAAAAGATACCCGTGGTCTTCACGCAGGTGAAGAAAACGCCCTCGTAAGCCGCATCCCGGCGGGACAACGCCTGATACATCGTGTGGAAAGCCGGGAGACGGCGCGGGCTGGCCGGGGCCATGGTGGGGGTGGTTGCCAAAGGGATCATGCCGCCAGCGTAGCACGCTCCGGAAGGATTTTTCCGCCGATTTTCGGGCGGGGAATTCCTCCGGGGGATCAGCCGGCCGCGGGCAGGTAGTGGCGGATGTCGGGCAGCTCCTTCTCGCGCCGGCCGCGGCGGTCGCGCACGAAATACGGCTCGGGCTGGATGGCCTCCTCGTCGGGCTCGACGTCTGCGCCGGCCTCCTCGCCGTCCGCCTCGATCGCAAGGTCGAGCGGCTCCTCCTCCTCAAAATACTGGGAGAGGCGGCGGATCTCGGGGATGAGCACGAGGGCGGGATTGGGCACCCCTCCCTTTTTCAGCAGGATGAAGTGGCTGGGGATGAACTGCTCCTCGTAGCGGCCGAGGAAATCGCTGAGCCACTTGTTGGCCACCCCCTCGCGGCGGGTGAGGAACACCACGTCGGAAAAATGCACCAGCGCATCGTACCACGGGCGCAGCGGCGGGGTTTTCTCGGCAATAGCGCAGTCGATGAAGCTGATGATCCGGGCCAGCCCGGCGGGATGGCGCGCCAGCCAGGGTTTGAGCGCCTCGATCTGGACGAGCGGATCGACCGTCGCGGCGGCAAGGAAGAAGACGTAGCTGCCGGGGAGCAGGGCCTGATCGGGCAGCTCGGGCGATTCCCAGCGCCAGCGGCGGACCTCGGTGCGCGGCCGGGCGGCCAGTTGCTCCAGCGCGGGATCGGCCGGCTCGCCCTCGGCCACCAGCACCAGTACCGGATCGTCCGGCCCGAGGCCGTTCTCCACCAGATCGACGACCGCGGCGCGCCGGCCGGACCCCGGGGTTCCGAGAATAAAATACACCTGGGCGGGTTGGGCCGGAGACATGGCGCGCTCAAAATTTGAAGATGCGGTTCTGCGCGGCGTGGCGCATCCAATGATCGATCAGGACCAGGGCGGCCATCGCCTCGATGATCACGACCGCGCGCGGCAGGACGCAGGGATCGTGGCGGCCGCGGGCCTGCAACTCGGCGGCAGAGCCATGGACATCGACGGTGGCCTGCGGCTGGAGGATCGTGGCGGTGGGTTTAAAGGCGGTGCGGAAGACGATTTCCTCGCCGTTGCTGATCCCGCCCTGCACGCCGCCGGAGCGGTTGGTGGCGGTGCGGACGCCGCCGCCGGGAGCAGGCAGAAAGGCATCATTATGCTCGGAGCCCTTCAGCCCGGTGCCGGCAAAGCCACTGCCGATCTCAAAGCCCTTGGTCGCGGGAAGGGAGAGGACGGCCTTGGCCAGATCGGCCTCCAACCGGTCGAACACCGGCTCGCCCAGCCCCGGGGGCACGCCGCGAATGCGGCACTCGATGACACCACCGACAGAATCCCCGGCGGCGCGCACCTGCTTGATCCGCTCGATCATCCGCGCGGCGGCGGGCTGGTCCACGCAACGCACCGCGGTGGCGTCCACCTCGGCGAGCGTGGGGAACCCCGTGACCGGGGGCGCGACGATGTCGTGGACCTGGGTGACGAAGGCCCGGATTTCGATCCGGCTGACCACGGCCAGAAGCTGGCGGGCTACGGCACCGGCCGCCACCCGGCCGATGGTCTCGCGGGCGGAGGAGCGGCCGCCGCCCCGGTGGTCGCGGATGCCGTATTTTACCAGATGGGTGAAATCGGCATGCGAGGGGCGGAATTTGTCCTGCATCTCCGTGTAGGCTTCCGGCCGCGCGTCGCGATTGCGCACGAGCAGGGCAAGCGGGTGCCCGGTGGTGACGCCCTCAAACAGTCCGGAAAGAAATTCGACCCGGTCCTCCTCGGCGCGCGGGGTGGTGATGTCGCTCTGTCCCGGGCGGCGCCGGTCAAGTTCGGCCTGGATCTCCGCCTCGCACAGGGGCAGGCGCGGCGGACAGCCGTCGATCACCACGCCGACCGTGGGCCCGTGGCTTTCGCCCCAGGTGGTGACAGTGAAAAGTTTGCCAAAAGAGTTGGGCACGGGCGCCAACGTGGCCCGAACCCTGCCGGCAAGCAAGCCCGAGGTGGGTCCCGGACGCGTCCTGCCCTCATGTGCGCCGGGGGACTAACCCAGCTGCGACAGCCGGCCAGGGCCCGATCCGCGCAGCACTTGCCCGGGCGCTGGCGTGATTCATCGCAAAGTCCGCCGGGGAGAATGCGGGGCCGGCCGGGCCAAGGGCACCCCACCCGGAGGCGCGCGACTGGTGCCCCCGCCGAGAATCGAACTCGGATCAGTCGTTTAGGAAACGACGGTTCTATCCATTGAACTACGGGGACGAGGCAGCGAAAGGACTTTTGCGAAAATCCCCGCCGAGGCTAGCGTTTTTGCATCCGCGGGCGGGAACCGTCTCCGTTTCCGTCCCGCCGGACGAGAGCGCATGTACTTGCCTGCTAATTGGTAAAACGGGCCGGTTTCCCGCACCCTGTGACCCACTGAAATGGATCGAAAAAATGTCCGTTGACAGGGATGGCCCGCCTTGCAACATTCCGGACCCTTTTCCCAACATGACCAGCACCGAGACCAAGACACAGACCCTGAAGCCGGAAGAAATTCCGCTGACCAGCCCCCAGCTGATGTCCCGCTACATCACCGACACCGGCAAGATTCTCCCGCGCAAATACACGGGCATGTCCGCCAAGCAGCAACGCACCGTGACCAAGAAGATCAAACGCGCCCGCCAGATGCTGGCGATGCTCTGATCCCGGGGCCTGCCCTCCTTTCCCCTTGAGCCGGAGCCGCTGCTCCGGCTTTTTGCTGTCCCGTTGCAAACGCGCGTCCACCCCCCCACTCCATCGCACCTGCGCCTGCTGGCGAAGGCGCTGTGCCGGGGAGAGTTGGTGGCTATGCCGACCGAAACGGTTTACGGGCTCGCCGCGCACGCGCTTGATCCGCAGGCGTGCCGGAAGATTTTCACGGCCAAGCGCCGGCCGGCCCACGATCCGCTGATCGTGCATCTGCCCGGGCTGCGGGAGGCGGAAAAGCTCGCCACGTTCAATCCTGCCGCCCGTGAGCTGGCCCGCCGCTTCTGGCCCGGCCCGCTGACACTCGTGCTGCCCCGCAAGCCGGCGGTGCCCGATATCGTCACCTCCGGCCAGGCGACGGTGGCGCTGCGCGCCCCGGCGCATCCGCTCGCCCGGCGCCTGTTGCGGCTGGCGGGGATTCCTCTCGCCGCGCCGAGTGCCAATCCCTTCGGCTACGTCAGCCCCACCACGGCGGCGCATGTGCTCGACGGGCTCGGCGGACGGATACCGCATATTCTGGATGGCGGCCCGTGTCCGGTCGGGTTGGAATCCACCAT
>CAISJA010000064.1 GCA_903885525.1 uncultured Opitutaceae bacterium | reverse complement strand
CGGCGGTGCCCCGCCGGGCAATTAATCTCTTGCCAGCGCGCCCCGCGCCACCCCGCACTATCAAGGCGTCCGCTCCCCGCGGACGCCTTTTTTTGCACCGGCCCGCTCCTTCCGCCCGCAAAACGCCCGGCTGGTTGCCTCCCTCAACTTTTCACGCTCAACTCCCCACTTTCCCGATGGCTGACCTCATCGTCCACGGCGGCAAGCCCCTCAGCGGCACCATTACCCCCTCGGGCAATAAAAACTCCGTCCTGCCCATCCTCTGCGCCAGCCTGCTCACCGACGAGAAGGTCACGCTCCTCAACGTGCCCAACATCACCGATGTCGAGAAGCTCGTGGGCTTCTTTGTCGACCAAGGCTCGCGGATCAACTGGGACCGCGGCGGCGGCCGGATGGACATCGAGCACGAGGCCTTCGACGCGGCCCGGCTCGACGGCGAACTGCCCTCCGGCATGCGCTCCTCCGTGCTGCTCTTCGCCCCGCTCCTTCAGCGCATGAAGAAGCTGGTCGTCCCGGCCAACACCAAGGGCTGCTCTCTCGGCATCCGCGAGCTCGACCCCCACCTTGAAATCCTGGAAAAGCTCGGCGCCTCCGTCTCCCACGGCGCCAAGCTCACGCTCCGCCTCAAGGGCCGGTTCCGCGGCGCCCGCCACTGGCCCGACTACATGTCCGTCACCGCCACGGAAAACTTTGTCATGGCGGCCGCCCTCGCCGAAGGGGAATCCGTGATCATCAACGCCGCCAGCGAGCCCCACGTGCAGGACCTCTGCACCGTCCTCTCCGGCATGGGCGCCGACATCGAGGGCCTCGGCACCAGCATGATCACGGTGCGCGGCGTGAAGCGGCTCAAGGGCGGCACCTACCCGATCAACACCGACCACCACGAGGTCGTAACCTTCCTCGCCCTCGGTGCCATCACCGGCGGCGAAGTGCGCGTGCAGCATGCGCTCCCCCACCATTTCGACCTCATCAACCGCTCCTTCGCCAAGCTCGGGGTGAAGGTGGAGTACGACGGCGACACCGCCTTTGTCCGTGCCCGGCAGAAACTGGTGGTGCAGCAACCCTTCACCACCAACCTGCTCCCGAAGATTGAGGCCGCCCCCTGGCCGTATTTTCCGGTCGACCTCCTCCCCTGCCTGATCGCCCTCGCCGTCCGTGCGCAGGGTCCCGTCATGTTCTGGAACAAGGTGTACGAAGGCGGCTTCACCTGGATGTCCGAACTGTCCAAGTTCGGTGCCCACATTCTCGTGAGCGACCCGCACCGCATCACCGTCTTCGGTGCCAAGCCGCTCCGCCCCGCCATCGTCGAGGCCCCCTACATCATCCGCGCCGCCGTGGCCCTCTACATGGTCGCCGCCAGCATCGAGGGGAAGAGCGTCGTGAAGAATGCCGACACCATCCGGCGCGCCCACCCCGATTTTGTGGAAAACCTCCGGACGCTCGGCGCCCAGGTGGAGTGGAAGTGACGGGATTTTCGATTTTGGATTCTCGATTCCCGGTTTTCAATTGCCCGAACCCCGCTGCTTCACCATGCCACTCCGGACGCATCCATGCTTCGCCGCTGCGCCAGGGATCTTTCGCTTCGCCCTAGTTGACCCGTCCGGATAACTTGCTCTCCCCACCACCGCCCAACCCTTCCGTCCCCGTGTCCGAATCGAAAATCGAGAATCCAAAATCGAAAATAGCCGCTCCGCCCGCCGCGGCCAAGGGCACCGACTTCCTCAACTCCGCCCTCTCCGCCCCCGCCGCGCCGAACGACGCGGCGCTGCGCCCGCTGTCCTTCTCCGATTTCTCTGGCCAGCCCAAGACCGTCGAACGGCTGCAGGTGATGGTGGGCGCCGCCCGCCGCCGCGGCGAGCCGCTCAACCACATCCTCCTCTCCGGCCCGCCCGGCCTCGGCAAGACCACCCTCGCCTTCATCCTCGG
>CAISJA010000063.1 GCA_903885525.1 uncultured Opitutaceae bacterium | reverse complement strand
TTCTCCAGCATCAGCGCATCGAGGATCACGGGGTCGGCGCTCATCCACAATTTCGGCTCGGAGACGGTGTAGAGGGAGTTGAAGTACGGCCCCCCGATGAACTGGTAGAGCTGCAGGCTGACGATGGTGAGGGCCCAGCCTTCGCGCAGTTCCGGGATGGCGGCCATCTCGGCGACGGCGGCGGGGGCGGTGGCGGGGCTCTTGAAGAAGCGGAAGGTGTTGCTGGCGTTCCAGAGCGTGGCGTTGACCAGCGCCCCGTTGATCCCGAGCACGGGATGATCGGTGTAAACCGGCAGGTTGATCCAGAAATCGGCGTCGAGGAAGAGCGGCGTGGCGAGGAAGCTCTTCCGGTCCTCCTCCGTGGTGGTGACGTTCTTGCCCTTGGCGGCGGCCTCGACGGCCCGGTCGTTGGTCACGGGATCGAAGCGGGAGGGCAGCGGGCTGTCGTAGAACCAGGACGGATCGTAGAACTTGCCCGATTCCAGCACATAGACGGGATGGCCCGGGAAGGGCGGGATGCCGGTGGCGAACGACGGCAGGTAGCCGGTGAGGCGCAGACGGAGGGGGTTGAGGCCGACGAGAAAGATGCCTTGGCGAGAGTAGCCCCGCGCTTCCAGCGCACCGATGAGGGCCCGCACCAGGCCGAAGGGCGTGGCCAGCCCGGGGCCGGAATCGGCATAAATTTTCAGCCCGACTTTCTTCTTCGCCCCGGGCACCAGCCGGTGGCCGAGACGGTGCTCGTAATCCTGCAGCAGTGTCTCGACCGCCGCCCGGTAGCTGGTATCGCTGAAATCACCGAGCCCGACCTCCCAGACCGGCAGCACCGGGGCGGACACCGGCTTGCCTGCCTCGGTTTTAGCCGGTTCGGCGGCGGAGAGGCGCGCCCCGGCCGGCAGCAGGGCCAGGGCCAGGAGCGGCGGCAGGAGTTTCCGGAAGTTGGTCAGGATCATGAGTGGGGGGATGACGGCGCGTGCGACCGGCCCGTTTCGCCGGCCGCGCAACTTGACAGACCCCACCTCCCGCGAAAAGTATATTCTTCCTCCGCGGGAGTCGCGGCCCCACCGTCCGGGCCGCCCCACCCCCGTCCTTCCCCCCCGTGCCCGTCATCAAAGCCAGCAGCCTTCGCGATCTGAAGCTCCGCGTCAACATCCACGACGTGGTGGCGCGGACCGTTGCGCTGAAAAGTGCGGGCGGACACCGCTTCAAGGGCCTCTGCCCGTTCCACACCGAGAAGACCCCGTCCTTCCACGTCTCGGGCGACAAGGGCTTCTTCAAGTGCTTCGGCTGCGGCAAGGCGGGCGACATCCTCAACTTTGTGATGGAGACCGAGGGCCTGCAGTTCACCGAAGCCGCGGAGGCACTGGCCAAGCGCTTCGGCGTGAACCTCGAATACGAGGAGGGTTCCGGCGGGCCCTCGCGCGAGGAGCGGTCGCTGCGGCAGGAGCTGTTCGACCTGCATGACGCCGCCACCGACCACTACCGGCAGTGCTTCCTCGCCGCCACGCCGCCAGGCACCTGGATCCGCGACTACTGGGTGAAAAACCGCCGTTTCACCCCCGAACTGGCGGAGGAATTCATGATCGGCTTCGCGCCGCCCGAGGACCAGGGCCTCGCCGCCGCCGTGTTGCGGAAAAAATTCTCCGAGGACGCCATCCGCCAATGCGGGCTCTTCTTCCTGCGCGACGGCCTCCCGCTCACCCCTGCGACCATGCGGCTCCGTTTCCGCGGGCGGCTCATGATCCCCATCCGCGACCATCAGGGCCGCGTGGTGGCGTTCACCGCCCGCCAGCTCGAGCTCACTCCGGACGACGATCCCGCCCGCGAGGCCAAATATGTCAACTCCCCGGAGACGCCGATATTCACCAAAAGCAACCTGCTCTTCAATCTCGACCGCGCCCGCTCGCAGGCCGGCGACGGCCACCCCTTCGTGCTGGTCGAAGGCCAGCTCGACGCCCTGCGCTGCTGGAGTGTCGGGCTGAGGACCGCCATCGCCCCGCAGGGCACCTCGATCACCGAAGGCCAGCTCGCCCTCCTCCGCCGCTATCATTCCCAGGTGGAGTGCTTCTTCGACAGCGACAGCGCCGGCCAGAAGGCCGCGCTGCGTTTCCTGCCGCTGGCGCTGAAAGCCGGACTCGAGGCCCGGTTCCTGATGCTGGCCGGGGCGGAAAAGCTGGACCCCGACCTGCTGTTCCTGGAACGCGGACTCGCCGCCTACGAGGAAGTGAGGAAGGCGTCGCTCGGCGCGATGGAATTCGCCGTGCACTCGCTGCTCCCGCCGGACGCCGCATCCGGCACCGAACAAAAGGTCCGCACCGCCCAGGCCCTCTACGCAATCATCGGACAGGCGGAGAGCGATGTCGCCCGCACGGGCTTCATCCAGGATATCGCCCGGCACCTGCGCATGGCTCCCAGCGCCCTGGAGCACGACTTTCGGAGCTATCTCGGGCGGCAGTCCGGCTCCCGCTTCGCCCCCGCCCCCACCGCCGAAGCCGCTCCGCCGACCCCGCGCGGCGACCACACCAGGGGCTTGGAAGCCCATCTGCTCTTCCTCTGCCTGCACTACGAGCCGCTGTTGCTCGCCCTCAGCCACCAGATGCCGCACGAATGGATCGACGCCACCACGCTGGCCGGACGCCTGCTCAACCGCTTCCTGGCCGAAGCCCAGCACGCCCTCTGGCCGGGACGCGACCAGCTGGATCAACTGCTTGAAAGCCAGGAAGAAAAGACCCTGGTGGCCACCTTGCTTTTCGATGCCCCCGGCGACGAGGATGTCGCGAAAATGGCCAACGAGGGAGTCCGGGCCATGCAGCGGCGCTTCCTCGAGCCGCAACTGCGTCAAATAGAACTTGAAATAGCTTCCAAAGGCGCGATAGGTGACCCCTCCCTCTCCTCACTCTTGAAACAACGCACCGACCTCACCCGCCAGCTCGTGAATCCGCCCAAGCTCACGCTGGCGTCCTGAGCCGCCCCGGGAGAGTGCCCTGTCCGCATCTTTCGCGTCCGCCACCACCTTACATCATGCCGAGCAAAACCAAGCCTACCGCCCCTTCCACCAAGTCGAGCAAGGAGCCGGTGCCGCGTCCGAAGCACGTCCCCCAGCCCGTCGCGAAGGGCGTCCCCCCCGACAAGGCTCCGACGCCGGCCAAACCCGCCCCGGTGGAACCGGCGGCCGCACCCAAGCCCGCCGGTGGCGCGCCCGTGTCCGACGCCGCCAAAGAATTCAAGGAAAAGGCCCTCGAAAATCTTTCCGGCGACTTGAACGACAAGATCCGCTACCTCATCCGCCTGGCCAAGGAGCAGGGCTACCTCACCTACACCGACATCAACGAGGCGCTGCCCGAATCCGTCGACAATCCCGAGGACATCGAAAACGTCATCTCCGTCCTCCAGAACCTCGAGATCGACATCCTCGATCCCGAGGAGGTCGAGGGTTATAAGCTGCGCCAGGAAGAGGCGGAGGAGGAGGAATCCCGCACCTCCAACAACGACATCCTCGACGATCCCGTCCGGATGTACCTCAAGCAGATGGGCCAGGTCCCGCTGCTGACCCGCGAGCAGGAAGTCGAAATTTCCAAACGCATCGAGACCGCCGAACTGAACGCGCAAACCGCGCTCTTCGCCCTCGGACCCGTCGGCAACTACCTCGCCGACCTCGGCGAAAAGCTCCTCCTCCGCACCGAACGCTTCGACCGGCTCGTCATCGACAAAAAAATCGAGAGCCGCGACGCCTATTTTAAGAACCTACAGAAGCTCGTCGAGAGCACGCGCGAGCACGATGCCGCCGCGACCGAGGCCTGGGCCGACGCCAACAAGGCCCGCGACGAAAAACTCCGCAAGAATGCCCTCATCCGCTTCAAAAAACGCGACAACGCCCTCCGCGCCGGGAATTTTAGACTCCGTAAGGCCATGGCAAACCGTGCAGGATTTGGAATTGAAAATATTCTTGCCGCGCGCGGCATCGCCCATGTTTTCGAAGAAGCGC
>CAISJA010000062.1 GCA_903885525.1 uncultured Opitutaceae bacterium | reverse complement strand
GATGATGACGCGCTCGTCGACGTAGAACTTGTGCCCGCCCAGCCACGCCTCGCGGGTGAGGTAGGCGGCTGGCGTGCGCTCCTCCACTCGCCGGCGGAACACTTCCGCCAGCTTTGCCGAATCCTCCGGCGTCAACCTGCGGCGCAGCACGGCGGCGCGGCTGTCGAGCGGCAGCCCGAGAGTGTGCAGCAGCAGATAGAGCGCCTCGTCGTGGGCGTTGTCCGCCACCTGACCGAGCGCGATCTTGCGCCGGGTGTACTGCCGGACCGCCCACTGCAGCCAGTCACCGAGCGTCTGGGGTTGGGCAGCCATGGCACCGGCGGGTCAACTGCCTGCCAACCATTGATAGACCAGGATGAAGGGCGAGGCCGTGATCCCCATCGCGGTGACGATTACCCACCGCAGCGGCGGCAGCCAGAGCACCGCCATCAGAATGAAAAAGCTCCACTGCGAGATGCGCAGGTAGGTCTCCTCGCTCATACGGATGGCGTGCTTGAGGACGGTACCGCCGTCGAGCGGCGGCAGCGGGATGAGGTTGAAGACGGCGAGGGTGACATTCAGCTCGATGACGAGCATGAAAATCTCGGCGGTCTTTGGATCCTTCTTGTAGAGGAGGCCGCCGACCACCGCCGCCAGAGCGGCAATGAGCAGGTTGGAGCAAGGTCCGGCCAGGGTCACGAGAGTGTCGTCGCGCCGCCGGTTCTGGAAATTGGCGGAGTTGACCGGGACGGGCTTGCCCCAGCCGAAGAGAAAGCCGCCCCCCAGAAAAAAGATGCAGACGAGCGGAAAGATGACCGTGCCAAACAGGTCCATGTGGGCCAGAGGATTGAGGGTCACGCGCCCGAGATGGCGCGGGGTATCGTCCCCGAGCCGGTCCGCCATGAACGCATGGGCCCATTCGTGGATGCACAGGCTGCAGACCAGCACGATGTAGAACAGCAGCCCGTTGCGCAGGGTATTGAGATCAAAATCCATGTCGGCTCATTTTTCAGCGGGTTTGGGCAGCTGGTCGAGCAAAGTCTGCTTCTGTTTCTGCAACACCGGCTCGGTCACGGTGATGAGCAATGATTCGGCCCGGTGCCGGTCGCCGGTCTTGAGCAGGATGTTGGCCGCCTGCAGCCGCACGGTCTGTTGTTCCAGTCCGGGCTTGGCGCGCTCCTCCAGCGCGGTCCAGAGTTTGAGCGCCTCGTCCCAGCGGGGCGTTGCGAGGTCGGCGTAGGCCTCGGCATGGCGGTAGGCGAAGGCCCATTCCTTCGGGTCGAGCTCCGCCGCACGGCGGAAGGCCTCGAGCATGGCCCGGTCGAGGGCGGGCCGGGTCCATTCGCCGCTCTTGATGAAGTCGTCGCGCGCCTCGGCCAGCAGCTTGCCGAGGTGGTAGTGGTAGAGCGGCTCGTTGGGGGCGAGGTCGAGGGCGCTCATCAGCCAGGGCAGGGCGTCGATCGGGCGGCCATCCTCCGCCAAGAGCATGGCCATTTGGTTTTTCACCAGCGGGACGTTGGGATCGAGCTTGTTGGCCTTGAGCAAAATGGCGGCCGCCTCCTTGGGCATGCCGACCCGGCTGAGCAGATTGCCATACGCCACATACCCCGCGGCGAAATCGGGGTTCTTCTGGATCAGCACATCGTAGGTGCTCACGATGCTCTGCAGCTCGGCCTGGAAACGCGCGCGGTCCAGGTTGTCGCCCTCGGTCTGGGCGCGGGCAAACAGCTCCTTCTCCCGCCCGGCCGTCTCCTTCAGGTCTTTCTCGGCCAGGGTTTCTGCGCCCACGGTCGTCAGCAGACCGAGGCACAGCAGGAAGAGGAGGGTGCGGGGGAGGATCACGCGGCGTTGGGACACAGGAATGGGACTTTCGTTCAATCCTGCCGCAACTCGGCGGGTTGGCGCGATGCTCTTTTTGCCCCGCCCGCCTTTCTTCCGCCGGGCGGAAGCGGCCGCCCGCCGGCCCGGCCTATGACACGTCCCCGCCGGGCCGGCGAAAAAACACGCTTGCGCAGGGGTCCGGCCTGTCGTTTCGTCCGGACAATTCGCCATGGTTCGCAACCCTCATCATCACCCTGTCGCCTAGCCTTCCTGCCCGGGAAGGCTCGCAAGTGCCTTCCTGGTGATGAAACCCATTTCTGAACCCCGGCTGGCACTGACCACCGGGGTTCTTCCTTTTCCGCCCCCAAGCTCTCTGCCCCCCGGCTCCGTCACTTTCCACTTTCACTCTCACTTTTCCCTTCCTCCAGCCCCATGCCTCCCACCACTCCTCCCAAAGACCGCCTCCGCCTCGCCATCCAGAAGAGCGGCCGCCTCTCCACCGACTCGCTCGATCTGCTCGCCCGCTGCGGCATCAAGGTCAAGGCCCCGAAGGAAAAGCTGCTCCTGCACTCCGAAAACTTCCCCCTCGATGTGCTCTTCGTGCGCGATGACGACATCCCGCAACTGGTCATGGACGGCGTGTGCGACCTCGGCATCGTCGGCAACAACGTCCTCCAGGAATCCGCCCTCGAGCGCCGCTCCGCCGGCACCGGCCACGCCTATCAGATCGAGCGTGAGCTGGACTTCGGCGGCTGCCGCCTCGCCATCGCCCTCCCCGAGGAGCGGCCGTACTCCGGCCCGGCCGACCTGGCCGGGCTGCGCATTGCCACCACCTACCCGCAGTTGACCAAACGCTACTTTGCCGAAAAGGGCCTTCAGGCGGAGATCGTCTACCTCAGCGGCTCCGTCGAGGTGGCCCCCCGCCTCGGTCTGGCCGAGGCCATCTGCGACCTGGTCGCCACCGGCTCCACCCTCGACGCCAACCGCCTCCGGGCCGTGGAAACCATCTTCAAGAGCACCGCCATGCTCATCCGCAGCGACCGCCCGCTCACCGCCGAAAAGGCGCATGCCCTGGAAATCTTGCTCCGCCGCACCGACGGCGTGCAACTGGCCGCCGAAGCCAAGTACATCATGCTCCACGCCCCCAAGGCCGCGCTGGAGGCCATCAAGAAACTGCTCCCGGGCTCGGAAAACCCGACGCTCCTGCCCCTCGCCGGGGACGACACCAAGGTCGCCGTCCACGCCGTCTGCCAGGAAGCCGTCTTCTGGGAAACGATGGAGTCGCTCAAGAAAGCCGGCGCCAGCAGCATCCTTGTCCTTCCCATCGAAAAAATGATGCTCTAGGAATTGGCCGGGACCGCATCCCGGCTCCTGCTGAATTTTGCAAATGTCTTCTGCCAACCCAAACCCTCGGCCGGCCCATTCCTCCGGCGGCGCGCCGCGCCGCCTCCTGGTCTGGAACAAGCTGTCACCGGCGCGCCGGGCCGCCACCCTGCGCCGGCCCGCCCAGGCCGCCCAGCCGCAGGTGGCCGCCGCCGTGGCGGACATCCTCGCCCAGGTGCGCCGCGACGGGGATGCCGCCCTGCGCCGCCTCACGGCCAGGTTCGACGGCGCGAGGCTCGGCGCGTTGCGGGTGACGGCCGCGGAATTTGCCGCCGCACCCGGGCAGCTCTCCGCCGGCGACCGCTCCGCCCTGCGCACCGCCTACCGCAACCTGCTCCGCTTTCACCTCGCCCAACGCACCGGCCCCGTGCGCGTGGCCACCATGCCGGGCATCATTTGCGAGAAATTCGTGCGGCCGATCCAGCGCGTGGGCTTGTATGTGCCCGGCGGCAGCGCCCCGCTGTTCTCCACCGCCTTGATGCTCGGCGTCCCCGCCCAGCTCGCCGGCTGCCCGGTCCGCGCCCTGTGCACGCCGCCCGGGCGGGACGGCAAAGTGAGCCCGTGGATCCTCTTCGCCGCGCAGCTCTGCGGGATCACGGAAGTGTTCAAGGTTGGCGGTGCCCAGGCCATCGGCGCCCTCGCCTACGGCACATCCAGCCTGCCGAAATGCGACAAGATTTTCGGCCCCGGCAACGCCTACGTGACCGAGGCCAAGCTCCAGGTCTCGCGCACGGCCGACGGCGCCGCGATTGATCTGCCCGCCGGACCGTCCGAGGTGATGGTCGTGGCCGACGGCCGCGCCCACCCCGCCTTCGTCGCCGCTGACCTGCTCTCGCAGGCCGAGCACGGCCCGGATTCGCAGGTGGTCCTCGTCACCCTCTCGCGCCGGACCGCGGCCGCGGTGCAGGCGGCGGTGGCCCGCCAGCTCGCCGGCCTCCCGCGCGCCGCCATCGCCCGCCGCGCCCTCGCCCACTCGCGCTGCCTCCTCGCCCGCGATGTCACCGAAGCCGCCGCCATCGCCAACGCCTACGCGCCCGAACACCTCATCCTGCAGGTCGCCCGGCCGCGCCCGCTCCTCAACCTCATTACCACCGCCGGCTCGGTTTTCCTCGGCGCGTGGACGCCGGAGTCGCTCGGCGACTACGCGAGCGGCACCAACCACGTCCTCCCGACCTACGGCTGGGCCCGCGCCTGCTCCGGCCTCGGCCTGGCCGATTTCTCCCGCATCATGACCGTGCAGGAAGCCACCCCCCGCGGCCTGCAAAAGCTCGGCCCGGTCGTCGAGCGCCTCGCCCTCGCCGAAAACCTCGCCGCCCACCAGCGCGCCGTCCGCGTGCGGCTCCAGCAGCTTCACTCGTGAAATCCTCCCTCCAGAATCGTTTTGCCGGGACTCAGGTTGGTTGCGCCCGTCACACTTCCGCCGGCCCCGCCCGCCGGCACCCCTGCCAGCCATGATCGCCTCCGTCCTCGCCCTCGTCCGCCCCGACATTCTGGCGCTCACACCCTATAGCTCGGCGCGCAAGGAATCCTCGGGCGGCCGCATCTGGCTCGATGCCAACGAAAATCCGGAAACGCCGGAGGCGCACCGCCCGCTCCTCAACCGCTACCCCGAGCCACAACCCGCCGCCCTGGCCGCCACCCTGGCCACCCTCTACGGCGTCACCCCGGACCGCCTGCTCATCACGCGCGGCTCCGACGAGGGCATCGACCTGCTCCTCCGCACATTCTGCCGCGCCGGACAGGACGCCATTCTCATCACCCCCCCGACCTATGGGATGTACTCGGTCGCCGCCGGTATCCAAGGCGCCCGCGTCGTGCCGGTGCCGCTGGTTCTGGAGAAAAATTTCGCCCTCGACCCTGCCGCCGTCCTGGCCGCGATCGGGCCGGAATCGGGCGTGAAGCTGGTCTTTCTCTGCTCGCCCAATAATCCCACCGGCCAGTTGCTCGACCGCGCCGCCGTGCTGCTGGTCGCCCGCTCCTTGGCCGGCCGGGCCGTCGTGGTCGTCGACGAGGCCTACGTCGACTTCGCCCCCCAGCCGAGCCTGGCTGCCGAACTCGCCGCCCTGCCCAACCTGGTCATCCTCCGCACGCTCTCGAAGGCCTACGGTCTCGCCGGCGCCCGCGTGGGCGCGACCCTCGCCGACCCGGCGCTGATCGCCGTGCTGCACAAGGTCATCGCCCCGTATCCCGTGCCCACCCCTGTCCTGCAGGCCGCCCTCGCCGCCCTCTCTCCCGCCGGCCGCGCCGCCGCGCAGGAATCCATCCGCCAGCTCGTCGCCGAACGCCTCCGCCTCGCCTCCGCCCTCGCCAAGCTGCCGGGCATCCAACAGGTCTGGCCAGGCGACGCCAATTTTCTTCTCCTTCGGGTCGCCGACTCCGCCCACGTCATGGCCGCCGGCCGCGCCGCCGGCATCATCTGGCGCGACCGCAGCAAGGACGTGCCCTGCACCATCCGCCTCACCGTCGGCACCCGCGAAGAAAACGACGCCACCCTGGAGGTCCTTGCCCGTGTGTGAAGCCTTCCAGCCTGCAAGAGCCTGCTGGCAGACGATCCTCTCCCCGTCTTCCCGTGGGGACGCCGTCTCGCAACGGCCTGTTCGCCTGGCGGGCGTGGAGCGCGACTTCATCGCCGGCTTGGAGCCCAGCGACAAGGTGCCGTCCCCCGCCCCGACCTCCGCCCCGCGCTCCGCGACCTTCTTGCCATGAAGAAAATCCTCTTCCTCGACCGCGACGGCACCCTGATCCACGAGCCCGCCGGTTTCCAGATCGACCGGCTCGACAAGTTCGCCCTCGAACCCGACGTCATCCCCGCCCTGCGGCACCTGCGCGACGCCGGCTACACCTTCGTCATGGTCACCAACCAGGACGGGCTCGGCACGCCGAGTTTCCGCGAGGAGGAATTCCGCCCGCTCCAGGACCTGCTCCTGGGCCTGCTCCGCTCCCAGGGCATCGGATTCGAGGCGGTGCGGGTGTGCCCGCACACCGCCGCCGACCGCTGCGACTGCCGCAAGCCCAAGCCCGGCCTCCTGCTCGACTACCTGCGCGACACCGCGTGGGACCGCGCCGGCTCCCTCGTGATCGGCGACCGCCAGACCGATCTTGACCTCGCCGCCAACCTCGGGATCCGCGGCCTGCGCTACGACCGCGCCAACCCTGGCTGGATGGCGATCGCCCGCCAGCTCGTGGAGGCGCCCCGCCGGGCCACGGTGGAAAGGAAGACCAACGAAACCGCCATCACGGTCAGCGTCGATCTCGACACCCCCGGGCCCGCCAGGCTCGACACCGGCCTCGGCTTCTTCGACCACATGCTCGACCAGATCGCGCGCAATGCCGGCCTCGGCCTCGCCATCCGCTGCCAGGGCGATCTCCATATCGACGAGCACCACACCGTCGAGGATGTGGCCCTCGCCCTCGGCCAGGCGCTCCGGCAGGCCCTCGGCGACAAGCGCGGCATCGGCCGCTACGGCTTCGTCATGCCGATGGACGAAGCCCGCGCCGAAGTCGCCCTTGATCTCAGCGGCCGACCCTGGTTTGTGTTCGAAGCGACATTCCCCCGCGAGAATGTCGGCGCGCTGCCGAGCGAGCTCGTGCCCCACTTTTTCCAGTCGCTCAGCACCACCCTTGGCGCGACCCTGCACATGAGCGTGCGCGGCGAAAACACCCACCACATGATCGAGGCTCTCTTCAAGGGCTTCGGCCGCGCCCTCCGCCCCGCCCTCGCCCGCCAGGCCGGCGGCGATGTTCCTAGTACCAAAGGGGTGCTCTAAGCCGGTTGTCCGGCGGACTCTCGGACCTTTCAACGATGGAATCGCTTGATCTGAAAATGCTCCTCATGCTCACCGGCCACCGGCTAAGGCTGCGCCTGCGCGCAGCCGGGACGGCTGGGCGTAGCGACGCGTTTGAACGGAGGGCCACCGCTTGCCGGCGGGCCTTGCTTCGCCTCACCTCCAACCAACTTGATCTTCCGGCCGTTGGCCGCCAGGCAAGCTAAGGAGTTTGCCGTCGCCGCCCTGCCCTCCCTGAAGCCATGTCCCATTCACCCACTGCCTCCCGCTCCGCCCCGGGCAAATTCCTCGCCATCGTCGACAGTGGCGGAGCTAACATCGCCTCGGTGCGCTTTGCCCTCGAGCGCCTCGGGATCGCCAGCGAGCTCACCGCCGACCCGGCCGTAATTGCGGCGGCGGAACGCGTCATTCTGCCCGGCGTCGGCTCGGCCCAGGAGGGCATGAAGCGGCTGCGCGCCAAGGGCCTCGTCGATTGCGTGCGCCGGCTGCGGCAGCCCGTGCTCGGCATCTGCCTCGGCATGCAGCTGCTCTTCGAATCCTCGGAGGAAGGCGACACCCCCTCGCTCGGGCTCATCCCCGGCGGCGTGGCCCGCCTGCCCGAATCACCCGGCATCACCGTGCCCCACATGGGCTGGAACACGCTCCAGTCCCGGCAGCCCTCGCCCCTGCTGGCCGGGATCGGGCCGGACGCCCGGTTCTACTTCGTGCACAGCTACGCCGCCCCGCTCTCCGCCGCCACCGTCGCCACCGCAACCCACGGCGCCGCCTTCACCGCCGTGGTCCAGCGCGGCAACTTCTCCGGCGTCCAGTTCCACCCCGAGCGCTCCGGCGCCGCCGGCGCCACCCTGCTCCGCAATTTCCTCACCGCCTGAACCCACCCCACCTACATGTCATACAATATATGACAAGTTTCCGCCTCCTCCCATGATCCTCTACCCTGCCATCGATCTGCGCGGCGGACGTGTTGTCCGCCTGACGGAAGGCCGCTTTGACCAGGAAAAATCCTACAGCGACGATCCGCTCGCCGTCGCCCGCGGGTTTGCTGCGGAGGGCGCGCAGTGGCTCCATGTGGTGGATCTCGACGGCACGAAGGATCCGGCCCAGCGCCAGACCGGCCTGGTGGAACAGCTCGCCCGCACCAGCGGCCTGCGCGTGCAGACGGGCGGCGGCATCCGCGACGAGGCCCAGGTATCCGCCCTCCTCACCGCCGGTGCCACCCGCGTGATCATCGGCAGCCTCGCCGTCCACGCCCCCGATACCGTCGTCCGCTGGATCGACCAGTTCGGCAACAATAGCATCGTGCTGGCGCTCGACGTGGTGATCGACGCCCAGGGCGTGCCGCGCCTGGCGGTGTCCGGCTGGCAGGAAACCAGCAACACCACCCTCGACGACCTGCTCCGCTACTACCTCCCGCACCGGCCACCGCCACGACTCCCGCGCAGCAACCGCCCCCGGCGGCGACCGTGGAAGCTGCATCCGACGCCTCCG
>CAISJA010000061.1 GCA_903885525.1 uncultured Opitutaceae bacterium | reverse complement strand
TGAGTTCCTTGCCGGTGCCGGTCTCGCCTTCCAGCAAAATGGTCGCCTTGGACGAAGCCACGAGCTTCACCCGTTCGAGCAGCTCCTTCAGCTTCGGGGAGCCGCCCACGATGCCGTCGGGACTGAACTTCTCGTCCAACCGTTCGTGCAGCTGCTTGACCTCCACCTCGAGGGTGCGGGTCTTCAGTGCCCGTTGGATCAGAATTTCCAGCCGCTCGATGTTAACCGGCTTGGTCAGGAAATCCACCGCCCCCCGCTTCATGGCCTCCACCGCCGAGTCGATGCTGCCGTAGGCGGTCATCATGATAACCGCCGGCTTGTTGGCGAGGGTCAGCGCCTTGTCGATCACTTTCAGCCCGCTCTTGCCCGGCATCCGCAGGTCGGTGACGACGACGTCAAACTCCTGGCTGTCCATCAGGTTGAAACCCTCGTCCGCGCTGGCCGCCACTGAGACGTCGTAATTCTCCTGCAAAGCCTGCTGCAATCCCTCGCGGGTGTGCTTCTCGTCGTCGACGATCAGGACGCTCGGTATCATGCTCGCGATAACACTGGCCGACGGCCCAGCGGTCAACGGAAATGGGACGATCTGGCACACGCCAAGGATTTCCGCTTGGGGCGGGAACACCCGGGCGCGCCACGGATCGGCACCCAAAACACTGCCGGGACCGCCGGCAGAGCGCCGGCCCCTCAGTCCGGCCGCGCGAACGAGACAATCTGATTGGCCTCGCGGTGGTTGGACCAGAAATTTTTGCCGTCAAAGGCCAGCCCGCGGGCGGAGAAACCCAACCGGATGAGCACATCCACCTGCGGCGTTTCCAGCCTCGGATCGACCCGCGTGAGGAAGTAGTCGTCGGTTTCCTCGGCCTCGGTCGTCACGAGGTAGAACATGCCGTCGAGAATCACCTGCCCGACGATGGCGAAGGGGAGCTGGATCACGCGCTCTACCTGGCCGTCGGCACCCAGGGCGATCAGCTTTTGGGGGTACCACTGGCTGACCCAGAGATTCCGGCCGTCCCAACCGAGGTGCGAGCCCATCCCCTCCGGGCACGGCAGGCTGAATTTGCCGTCGAAGCCGTGTCCCGGCAGGCAGCGCCGGATGACGCGGAGATCCTCGGGGCCGTCGCTGCAGATCACCCGCAGTTCGCCCTGCACCGCCGCCAGCCCCCAGGGAACATCCGGGGCGGCGCACGTCCAGCCGACCGTCCACTGGGCCGGGTTGAGCGCATAGAGGCGCTTCGTCTCGCGCGAGCCCATCCAAAGGGTGGAGCCGTCCCACGCGAGTGACTGGGGCTTGGGGGCGGGAGAAGCGAGGCGCTGGAGTTCGTGGATGGTTTCCATGGGAAAGTACGTAGTGAGGAATGCTCCGGAGGCAAACCGCGAAACATCCCCCATGACGGAAAACGCCGGCCCCTGCGCGGGTCCGGTACTGGGAGGGTCGTTGCCGGAGCGGCGGAGCGGGCTGGCGCGCTCCCACCGGGCGAAGGCAGGGTGGCCGGTTCCCTGTGCCCCGGCTCGTCGTGTCCTGCAGGTGGCCTCCTCGGCCCGCATCCGTTTCCGCTCGCCGGTCGCGGGACGGGCTTCTTAACTCGCCGCCGATGCTGAACTACCTTTGGCTCGCCCTCATCACGCTGGCCGTGCTCATCGGCGCCGTCACCGGCCGCCTGCCGGAAGTCACGTCCGGTGCCTTCACCAGCGCCGTCACCGCGGTGATGACCATCGCCCTGCCGCTCGTCGGGATCATGGCCCTCTGGCTCGGGATGATGCGCCTGGCCGAGCGCAGTGGCCTCGTGCGGGTGCTCGCCCGCGCGTTGCGGCCCGTCCTCCGCCGGTTGTTTCCCGAGGTGCCCGACGACCACCCGGCCATGGGCTCAATGCTGATGAACATGGCGGCCAACATGCTCGGGCTCGCCAACGCCGCCACGCCGCTCGGCCTGCGCGCGATGCGCGACCTGGAAAGGCTCAACCGCGTCCCCGGCACCGCCACCAATGCGATGTGCACCTTTCTCGCCGTCAACACGGCGAGCATCCAGCTCATCCCGACCACGGCCATCGCCATCCTCGCCACCCAGCACGCGCACAATCCGACGGCCATCGTCGGCACCGCGTTGCTCGCCAGCCTGTGTGCCACCACCGTCGGCCTCGCCACCGCCCGGTGGCTGCAACACTGGCCGGTGTTCCGCGTCCCGCCCGGGGCCGGCGGCGTCGCAGCGGCGGCGGCCGAGCCCGCCGCCGCTGAGTCTGACTTGCTCCCCGAACCTGCCGCCCTCACCCGCCGCAGCCGGTGGGTGATCCGGGCCCTGCTGGCCGGTTTCGCCGCCCTCTTCGGCTGGATGGTGCTGCACCCGGCCGGTTACCATGCCTTCACCGCGGGACTGCATGGAAGATTGTTCCCGGCTTCGGTGCCCGCTCCCGCGTGGGAAGACCCGGCCGGCCGGCCGGTCTTTCTCCGGGCCGTCGGCACGCTCTCCCTGCTCGCGGTGCCGGCCATGCTCGTGTTCTTCCCGCTCTACGCCTCCCTGCGCCGGGTGAAGGTTTATGAGGAATTCGTGGAGGGGGCGAAGGAAGGCTTTCAAATCGCCCTGCGGATCATCCCGTTCCTGGTCGCGATTTTGGTGGCCATCGGCATGTTCCGGGGTGCCGGCGGCGTCGAGGCCTTGCAGAGCCTGCTGGCCCCGGTCCTG
>CAISJA010000060.1 GCA_903885525.1 uncultured Opitutaceae bacterium | reverse complement strand
CTGAATGAGCCGCCCCCCGAGCCGCCGCCTGAACCTGAACCGCTGCTCGAGCCGGAGGAGCCGCCGGCCGAAAGCGCTAGGGTGGTCACCGTGCCGTCCTGCGAGATTTTCCGGATGACAGAATTGCCGGTATCCGCCACGTAGAGATTTTCCGCCGTGTCGGCCACCACGGCCTGGGGCTGGCTGTAGAGCGGCAAGCCGGCGGCCGAATTGCGCAGCCCGGCAATGCCCGCCTGCCCGGAAACCGTGATCACCGAGCCGGCCGGAGTCGACTTGCGGATCAGATTGTTGGCCGTGTCGGCGATGTAGATGTTGCCGGAGGTGACCGCGACATTCAGGCCGTGCGGCAAGTTAAACAAAGCGTCTGTCCTGACGCCGTCAAAATAGCCGCTGATTCCGGCTGCGCCCACCAGCGTGCCGGTCGTCCCGTCGCTCGCCACGGTGCGCACCCCGTCGTTGTTGGTGTCGGCCACATAGAGGCTGCCGGTGGAATTGACGGCCAAACCGGTGGGCCCGCTGAAACGGGCGCTGGTGCCGATCCCATCCGCCTCGCCCACACTGAGCGCGACGCCTGAGAGGGTCGTGACCGTGCCGCCACTGGTGACTTTCCGGATGGTATTGGAGGTGGCGTCGGAAACATACACATTGCCGGAACTGTCCACCGCGATGCCCGTCGGCGCATTGAAGAGGGCCGCGCTGCCGGTACCGTCCTGCGTGCCGCGGCTGGAAGCGGAGCCGGCCAGGGTCGTGACGGTGCCGGAGCTGCTGATTTTGCGGATCGTGCCGTTGCCGGTGTCGGCGACATAGACGTTGCCGCCCCCATCGACCGCAATGCCGGCCGGGGAATGGAAGGAGGCGGCCGTCCCGGTGCCATCCGCCGAGCCCACCGTGCCGTCGGTGCCGGCCAGTTGGCTGGCGACTCCGGACGGGGTGATTTTCTTGATGCTGTTGTTGCCCGTATCCGCCACATAAATATTATTGGTGCTGTCGATGGCCAGCGCACCCGGATGGAGGAGAAGGGCGGGACTGCCGGAACCACCGCCGGAGCTGCTGCTGCCCGAACCGCTGCTGGAGCCGCTGCCCGAACTGCTCCCCGAGCTGCTGCCCGAACTGCTGCCCGAACTGCTGCCCGAACTGCTCCCGGATGAGCCGCCGGAACTGCTCCCGGAACCGCTGGAACTGCCGCCCGAGCCCACCGTGCCTTTGCGCACCAAGTTGCTGCCGGAATCGGCCACGTACAGATTTCCTGACGTGTCGAAGGCCAGGCCGTAGGGCTGGTTGAACCGGGCCAGTGTGCCGACCCCGTCCACGCTGCCCCCGCCGCCGGGGGAGCCGGCGATCGTGGTCACCACCCCGGCGGGAGTAATGACGCGAACCGCATTGCTGTTCAAATCGGCGACATAGAGGTTGTCGTTTGCGTCAATCAGCAGGCCGGCAGGAATGTTGAAGGTCGCTGCCTGGCCGGTGGCGTCGAGCGTGCCCGCCACGCCGGTGGTGCCGGCAAACGTGGTCACGACTCCGGCGGGAGTGATCTGGCGGATCAGGTGGTTGCCGGCATCCGCAACGTAAAGATTACCCTTGGAATCCAACGCCAGCCCCCGGGGATTACTGAAGGTGGCGGCCGTACCGGTGCCATTCGCGCTGCCCGCCGTGCCGGCCGTACCGGCGATGGTGGTGACGACTGCAGCCGGAGTTATCTTGCGGATGATCTGACTGCCCGAATCCGAGACGTAGAGGTTGCCGGAGGCATCCACCGCAATGCCGGCCGGGGCCGTGAAAGTGGCAGCCGTACCGGTGCCGTCCGCGGTGCCGGCCGTCCCGGCGGTGCCGGCAAGGGTGCTGACGGTTCCCGTCGCGCTGATCTTGCGGATGAGCTGGTTGCCGGTGTCGGCCACGTAAATGGTGCCAGATGCATCCGCGGTCATCGAGGTGGGCTGGGAAAACTGGGCCTTCACCCCGGGACCGTCGGCGGTGCCGGTATGGAAACTGTCACCAGCCCAATTGGTGGTGAGACCGGAGGCCGCCACTTTGCGGATCACAGAGTTGTTGGAATCCAGCACGTAAACCGCACCGGCACCGGCTGCGACGATCGAGGTGGGGCGATTAAACAAGGCCGGCGCCGTCAGGGCACCCGTTCCATTTTGATACCCGCGCGCGCCACCGTAACCGGCCACGGTGGTGACCGTGCCGGTGCTGGAGATTTTCCGTATCAGGTGGCTGGCGTAATCGGTGACGTAAAGATTGCCGCTCTTGTCGTACGTCACGGCGGACGGATGGCTAAAGCGGGCCGTGCTGCCGGCGCCATCCACCCGGTCGTCGATCCCGACCGCCCCATAGAGCGTGGTCACCGAGCCGGCCGGCGTGACCTGCCGGATGGTGTCGTTGTTAAAATCAGCCACGAGTAGGTTGCCGGCCGGGCTCAGAGTCAGGCCCAAGGGGGAGTAAAATGACGCGCTGGTCCCGGTCACCGCATCCGCGCTGCCGGTTTTCCCAACGGTGCCGGCAAAGGTGGTGACCACTCCGGAACTCGTGACCCGCCGGATGGTGTGGTTGCCCGTATCCGCCACGTAGAGATTGCCGGAGCTGTCGACCACGATCCCGGTCGGGGCATTGAACAGGGCCACGGTGCCCGTGCCATCGGTGATGCCGGAGTTGCCGGCCGATCCGGCCAAGGTTGTCACCACCCCCGCCGGCGTGATTTTGCGGATGGTGTTGTTCCCACTGTCGGTCACGAACAGATTGCCCGCCCCATCGACCGCCACACCCTTGGGGTGATTGAATCTGGCCCCAGTGCCGGTGCCATCGCTGGAACCGTTATTGCTGGCCAAACCCGCCAAGGTTGAGACCACGCCGCCGGGGGTGATCTTGCGGATGGTGTGATTGCCGTAGTCCGCCAGATAGATATTGCCGGCCGAATCGGCGACCGGGTTTTGCGGGCTGTAAAACAAGGCGTAGCTGACCACGCCATCCACGCTGCCGATCGTGCCCGGCGTGCCGGCGTAGGAGCTGACCACCCCCGTGGGTGAAACCAGGCGCAGCACATCATTGCTGGTATCGGCTACGATGAGGTTGCCGCTGGCATCGACCACCAATCCACTGGGGTTGTTGAACATGGTGGGATCCGCACTGCCGCCGGTCCCGTTCAGATTGGAGCCGTTCGCCCCCGCCACCCCCGCCATCGTGGTAAAATTATAGGCGGGCAGATCCGCCCGGGCAACCGCCCCCGCACCCAGAACGCAGCTCAGCAGGAAAAAACGCAGAGAATTCATCATAAAAATCGATCGTGGAAAAAGTCGGGAAGGCCTCAGAACTTGATGCTGATCCCACCCCGGATGCCCGCCGTGTTGCCAATATCAATCTTGGTGATGCGGCTACTCACCTTTTGGTCGTAGGACCCCAAGGACTCGTAATTCAAGCCGGCGAAAAAGCCGGTGCGCTCGTTGGCGTCCCAGGATGCGTCCAGATTGGCATAATACCCCAGCATCAGCTTGGAGGCCGCACTGGTGTCATGCACCGAGGTGGTTGCGTCGGTGCCGTCGATGTTTACGGTCAGCGTCTCATCGGCGACATCGTTGGTGCTGGCATAGGCACCTGTGAGGCCCAAGCCGGCGCTGAGGGAAATGGAATGGTAGACCTGGGTGGTGAACTGCGGCCCGAATCGCAGCGCGTAGTAGGCTCCGTTCACCCGCCAGATGCCCGTGACATTGGCCGGGGTGACCAGCGTCTTCTGGACGCTGGAAACGGGAGTGCCGTTCAAGGGCACGGTCGCCTCATAGCCGGAAGGATTGATCGTGCCATCCGACTGGGTGAAGGAGGTGTAGTAGGGCTGCACATAGATGGTTCCGGTCAGCGCCGTGGGCACGGCTTGGCCACCAATCGTGGCATAGGTATCGGTCATGACATGCAGCGTCGAAGTGACCGACCCGGCGGTCTTGCTGCTGATGCCGTTGAGGGAAAAGCCCGTCACCAGACTGATCCCGAACTTGGCGTCGACGCTGTTCAGGCGCCGGATCAATTGCAGCTCAATGCCGCTGGAGAGCTTGCGGCTGCCGTCGAAGCTCGCGCCATTGCTGGTCGCGGTGTATTGGCTCATCTGCACATGGGCCCCATCCGGCGTGATTTGGTTCAGCGAGTTATAGCTCCAATTGCGGGTCTGTCCGGCCGTGTAGGAAAGATAGTCTCCGGTAACGGTGGGGTTGCCGTTCGAATCCGTGCCGAGGACCGTGTAGCGGCTGCCGGGAGTGGAGGTTTGGTTGCCGTTCGCATCCTTTTCATTGGCGCGCAGGATATCGGTGAGAAGATTGCCGTTGGTGTAGGCGTAGAGGGTCTGCCCCGCCGCATTGGTGCTAGCCAAGGCAGGGTGAACCTCGCCGACGTTGCCGAAATGCACTTTGGCTCCCTGGCGAAATTGATAGCCGAAAGTCACGCGATCCCGGGACTTGGAGTAATAGCCGAGATAGTCGATGTCCTCGTCGTCGTCGTCACTGGGCGCAGCCCTCAGGACAACCGCACAGGCAGCAAAAAAGGCGAGGTAGTGTAGAAGGCGCAAATTCATGCAGGGGATCAATGAAGGGAGAGAGAGCGCATTTGGAAAGGCGAAAAGCAATCCTGTTCCCTGCGGGCATGGCTTCGGCCTCAGAAAGCCGTCCCCGCGCCCACGTCCGCCAGGCCAATCGCCACTTCCACGGGCACTGTGCGCCCATTCAACCCTGCTGCCCCATTGCCCCGTGTCGAAGTTCCAACCCATTCCGACTGAGCGAGGTGACGGGGAACAACCGGGCAGTCGGTACCCAGCAAGCCCGGCCGGCCAGCTTATCCCTGCGGCCGGGGTGTTGGTGCCGGAGCGTGTTTGCCGGATCGTCACCGGATGGTCACAAAACAGTCACCTCCGGCTGGCATCTTGGGCGGCATGTCCGCGCATATCCTGACCGTTGAAGACGAACCTGATCTCATTGACCTGATCCGTGAACTGCTGCTCGAGGATGGGTATGAGGTGTCGGCGGCCCGGACGGGCTGGGAAGCCCTTGACTTGATCGCCCGCCGGCGACCCGACTTGATCCTCCTCGACCTCATGCTGCCCGATTTGGACGGTTTTGGGTTCTGCGAGATTCTGCGGCGAGACGTGGCCACCGCACATATTCCGATCGTGATCGTCTCAGCCTGGGCTTCCCCGGATTCCCGTCAATTGGGGCACGAGCTGGGGGTGGTGGATTATCTGACCAAGCCTTTCAGCCGGCGCGAACTCCGGGAGCGCGTGACCCGCTCCCTGGCTCCCCTCGCCGGCTGAATGGCGGAGGTCAGCTTCCGGCGAGGGTAAACTCCACCGAAATGCTCATGAGGAATGGCACCGCCCGGCCTTGCCGCCGGCCGGGTTCAAAGCGCCAACGTAGGACGGCCCGCCGGGCCGCCTCGCCAAATTCAGCCTGCGTCGCCTCCACAATCCGGGCCGCGACCACCTGCCCGGTAGGATCGACGGTGAACTGGATGACGGCCCGTCCTTCCACCCCGGCCTGCCGGAGCGACGGGGGATAGTACGGCGGATTTTGGGCCTTGGCCTTGGGCAGTCCATCCAGCATTCCGCTGGGAAAAATGTTTGGTCCGGCATTCGGCCCGCCCATGGGCCGCGGCACTCCGGCATTGCCTTGGCGGCTCCACCCGCATCTATCGGAGTGATGAAGCCGGCCAGGTTAGCCTTCACCCGCACTCTAGGAATGATCGGGGACCCGCCCCGGGCCTTGCGTCCCTACGAATGGCCCGCCCAAGTCCCCGCCCCATGGTGAAACGAACCGTTCCGCCCGTGCTCCTCCTGCTGATCGCGCTGGCCGCGTGGTCGGGTGCCCGCGCCGAAGCTCCCGCCCAGGTGCTGGAAGCCCTGGCCGGGTTTTCCACCGATGCCCCCCCGGGCTGGGCATACACCCTCACCACCCGCCGCGGAGGGGAATCATCGTCGGAGCGTTTCGACCCCGCCGCCGCGGACGGGAGGCAGTGGCAATTGCTCCAGCACAACGGCCGCCCGGCGAGCGAGGAGGAAAAAGACCGCTATTCCCGCTACCGGGTCACCACCAACTCAACGGCCACCCGGGCCACCTTCCGCCGCGGCGACATCGATCTCTCCACCTTGCAGCCAGCCGGCTCCATCGCGGGCGAAGAGGAGTACCTGTGCGGCTTCCGGGCGGACGCCCCCGATCCCCTCCTCGCCCATTTGCAGCTGCGCTTCCGGGTCGCGTCGCATCCCTCCCGGATCACCCGCTATCAGCTGCACCTGCTCAAACCCTATTCCCCCATTTTCAGCCTCCAGGTGCTGCGGCTGGAGGTGGAAGTCACACTCTCACCCCCCGGGCCGGACCGCCCGGCCCTGCCGGCCTCAGCCCGCTCGTTTTTCCAGGGACGGGTCCTCCTGCTGAAATCCGTGGTGGAGGAGACCGAGGCGAGTTATTCGGAGTTTGAAAAGCGGGTGCCAGCTGCCCCACCTGAGCGCGGCGGGACTTGACCGCAGGGTCACCCAAGCCAGGCACCGCTTGACGCAGGAGACTGTAGCCCGGCCCCTTCCCCTGCGACGAAATTACTGGCCCCCAGCATGGCTCCCTGTTCACCTCAACGCGCAACCTTTTGGAAAACCGATCCGCCCGGCGGCGGGCCAGCCGCGCCTCCGCCTCCCGGCCGACCGATTCCTCGCTCCCACACCCAGACTCCCATGTCGACAATCCTCCTGGTCGAAGACAATGAGATGAACCGTGACATGCTCACCCGCCGGCTGGAAAAACGCGGCTACACGGTCATCCCCGCGTCAGACGGGGCCGCCGGTGTCGCCCAAGCCGGCGCGGGCAGGCCCGACCTGATCCTCATGGACATGGGCCTGCCGGTCCTCGATGGCTGGACCGCCAGCCGTCAGATCAAGGCCGATCCGGCCACCGCCCGCATCCCCATCATCGCCCTGACGGCTCACGCCTTGGACAGCGACCGCGATCGAGCGCTGCGGGCCGGATGCGACGATTTCGACACCAAGCCGGTCGACCTGCCCCGGCTGTTGCAGAAGATCGAAGCCCTGCTGCATGGAACCGATCCCCGCGCCCCCCTCGGCTGATGGAAGTCCCTCGCGCCGGTTCCAACGGGAGCACCCCGCCCCTCTCGCCCGCCGATTTTCTGCGCGCCCTCCGGAACCGCGACCTCACGGCCATCGCCCGCCTGCGCCACTCCCTGCGGACTCCGCTCAACCAGATTATCGGCTACAGCGAGATGTTGATGGAGACCGCCGAGGAAACCGGCGACGGCAACCTGCTCCATGACCTGAAGCGCGTCCACACCGCCGGCGGCCAGCTGCTCGCCGTGATCGACGACGGACTGGCCAATTGGAAGGTCGAGGCCGGCACCATCGACATGCCCAGCCTCCGGCATGACATGCGCACGCCGCTCAACTCCATCATCGGCTACACCGAGCATTGCCTCGATCTGGAAGCCACGGAGCTGAACGCGGAAACCGCCGCCGACCTGCGCAAGATCAGCCTGGCCGCGGGGCATCTCTACGATCTGTTCATGGGCCAGGAGCTGGAGGACGAGCTGAACCGGAGCGGGACGGCACCGGATCCCGACCCTCTCCCCCGCCCCAGCCTCGGCTCGCTCCCCCCCCTCCCGGTGTCCGCCCCGCCGGACAATGGCGCCGGCCCGGCCACCGGCAGCCTGCTGGTGGTGGACGACGATCTGCCCCCCCGGGAAATGCTTTGCCGCCGCCTGCAGCGCCTGGGCTACCTGCTCACCGAAGCCGGCAACGGGCAGGACGCCCTCCTCCGCCTCCGCGAAAAGCACTTCGATCTCGTGCTGCTCGATATCATCATGCCCGTGCTTGACGGCTTCCAGACCTTGGAGGCGCTGCGGGCCGATGCCGCGCTCCGCCACGTCCCTGTCATCATGCTCACGGCCATGGATGACGTGGAAAGCACGGTCCGCTGCATCGAGGCCGGCGCGACCGATTACGTGCCGAAACCCTTCAATCCGGTCGTCCTGCGCGCCCGCATCAATGCCGCCTTGGAGCGGAAGCGGCTCCGCGACCAGGAACACGCCTACCTCGACCAGATCAACCGGGAACGGGCCAAGTCCGACCGCCTGCTTCTCAACGTCCTCCCCCAGGCGGTGGCCGACCGGCTCAAGGCGGGGGAACGCACGATCGTCGACAGCTTCGCGGAGTGCACGGTGCTCTTCGCCGACATCGTCGGCTTTTCCCGGTTCTCCCAGCAGCACCCGCCCGCCCGCACCGTCCAGCTCCTCAACGACATCTTCTCCTCGTTCGACGTCATTGCCGAAGCGCACGGGCTGGAAAAAATCAAGACGATCGGCGACGCCTACATGCTGGTGGGCGGCGTGCCCGTCGGGCGGACGGACCATGCGGCGGCCTGCGCCGACGCCGCCCTCGCCCTGCTGCAGGCCGTGGGCGGCTTCAACCGGCGGCATGGGCTCGCCTGGGATATCCGCGTCGGCCTCAACAGCGGCCCGGTCGTGGCCGGAATCATCGGCACCCAAAAGTTCGCCTACGACCTCTGGGGCGACACGGTCAATCTAGCCAGCCGCATGGAATCCCACGGCCAGGCCGGCCGGGTGCAGATTTCCGCCGCGACCCGCCAGATCCTCGGCCGCGCGTTTGACTGCGAAAGCGTCGGCCGCATCAGCCTGAAAAACGTGGGTGAAATGGAAACCTACTTCCTGCGCGGGCGCGCTTGAGCCGGGCGGGCGACCCGTTTGCGCCGGGCCGGACCGGCCGGTTCCACCGCCACCGGGGCCGCGGTCGCCGCCCGGGCCGCCGTTTTCGCCTTTGTCCCCGGGCGGGGCGGGACCGTCTCTGCGGCAGCAGCCCAGTGCAGCACCAGGGTCGACAGCGGCGGCAGGGTCAGCTCCACGGAATGTGTGCGGCCGTCCGCCGGACGGGCCAGCGCCTCGACCCCGCCGAAGTTGCCAAACCCGGATCCGCCGTAATAGGCCGAATTGGTGTTGACCACTTCCCGCCAGAAACCGGGACCGGGCACGCCCACCAGGTACTGCTCCCGCGTGACCGGCGTGAAATTGCCGATGACCAGGTAGACCTCGTGCGCGGTGGCCGGATCCAGCCGGAGGAAGCTGATCACGCTATGGTCGCCGTCCGTGCAATTCCCCCAGCTGAAGGCGGACGGATTGAAATCGTTCATGCCGAGCACCGGATCGCCGGTATAGAGCCGGTTCAGATCGCCCACCAGGGACTGCATGCCCTTGTGCGCGGGCTGGTCGAGCAGGTGCCAGTCAAGGCTGGCTTCATGGTTCCACTCGCGGTTCTGGCCGAATTCGCCGCCCATGAAGAGCAGCTTCTTGCCCGGATAGGTCCAGATCCACGCATACAGCGCGCGGAGATTGGCGGCCTTGTCGTAGCTGTTGGCCGCGCCCATCTTGGTGAGCATCGACGCCTTCAGGTGCACCACCTCGTCGTGGGAAAACACCGTCATGAAGTTTTCCGAATACTGGTACACCATGCCGAAGGTCAGCTTATCATGGACATACTTCCGGTGGATCGGGTCCTTCTGGAAATAGAGGAGCGTGTCGTGCATCAGGCCCATGTTCCACTTGTAGTCGAAGCCCAGCCCGCCCTCCGCCGCCGGCCGGCTGACGAGGGGGAACGCCGTCGATTCCTCCGCGATCATCGCCACCCCGGGATACAGGCGGTGGACCAGTTCGTTTACCTCGCGGAGGAACGCAATCGCATCCAGATTCTCCCGGCCGCCGTAGCAGTTCGGGATCCACTCGCCGGCTTTGCGGGAATAATCGAGATACAGCATTGAGGCCACGGCATCCACCCGGAGTCCGTCGATGTGGAACCGCTCCAGCCAGGACAGCGCGCTGGCGATGAGGAAGCAGCGCACCTCGTGCCGGCCGTAGTTGAAGATCAGCGTGCCCCAGTCCATGTGCGCCCCGAGCCGGGGGTCGGCGTGCTCGTACAGGTGCGTCCCGTCGAATTGGGCGAGGGCAAACGCATCCCGCGGGAAGTGGGCCGGCACCCAATCCAGGATGACGCCGATGCCGCGCTGGTGCAGGTGATCGACGAAAAACTGGAAGTCCTCCGGCGTGCCGTGCCGGTGCGTCGGGGCAAAGTACCCCGAAACCTGGTAGCCCCAGGATCCGGTATAGGGATGCTCCGCGAGCGGCAGCACCTCGACATGGGTGAAGCCCAGCGCCACCGCATACTCGGCGAGGAGCGGCGCGAGTTCGCGGTAGGTCAGCATGCGGTTGCCTTCCTCCACCACGCGCCGCCAGGAGCCAAGATGCACCTCATAGACCGACATCGGCCGGTCCACCCGGCCGGCGTCAGCCAGGCGCTGTTGCATCCAGGCGCGATCCCCCCACTCATGGCGGGCGACCGACTGCACGATGGCGGCGTTGTTCGGCGGCGCCTCGAAGTAGGTGCCGTAGGGGTCGGTCTTCATCCGCATCCGGCCGTGCTGGTCCCAGATGGCAAACTTGTACAGCTCGCCCTCCTCCAGCCCGGGGACGAAAAGTTCCCAGACCCCGGAGGCACCCAGCGGCCGCATCGGGTGGTAGCGCGGGTCCCAACCGTTGAAATTGCCCACCACGGACACGCGCGTCGCCGCCGGTGCCCAGACGGCAAAGGCCACTCCGGGCACCTCGCCCAGCCGGCGCAGGTGCGCGCCAAGCTTGTCGTATACCCGCTGCTCCTTGCCCTCGTTGAACAGATAGAGGTCCTGCTCCCCCAGGGTGGGCAGGAAGGAGTAGGCGTTGTAGACCTGATGCACGTCCCCCCACGAGGTCCGGTAACGCAGCTGATAGCGGAAAATTTCCTTTCCAGGCAGGAACGCTTCGAAAAAGCCTTCCGCCGCCAGCAAAGCCATCGGATGGGACGGTGCGCCCGGGGCATCCAGCTCCACCACCTCGCAGCTGACCGCGGCCCGCACAAAGGCCCGGACCACCACCCCGGCGGCTCCCTCCCACTCCGCGCGATGCATGCCGAGCCATCCGTGGGGATTGGCCTGTCGATTTTCGAGAAACGCCGTGAGTTCAGCTTGGGGGATGATCACTGGATTGTGGGACCATGTATTTGCCGTTCGGCGGCTCGGCGTCGATTTCAAAGTGGAACCAATCCGCCGGGCGGGGGTGGTGAATTCTCATTGCGCCGCCCCGCCCCGCCGGGCAGTTCACACCCATGTTTTTTCGTCGCTGCTCCACCCGCCCCCTGCTGGCGGCCGGTTTTCTGGCGCTGGCGGTGTGGTCGCGGGCGGACCCGACCGTGACCCCGGAAGCCACCGGCGCGGAATCCCTCTACGACGCCGCCACCGGTCTCACGACCCTGCGGGGCGACGCCCGCCTGACCCTGGGGGACCAGACGCTCACGGCCGACGAGATCAGCTACGATAACAAAACCCAGACGGCGACGGCCCGGGGCCACTTCGTGCTCTCCGCCGGTGCGCGCCGCCTCGTGGCCGACGAAGGCACGTACAATTTCGGGACCAACCAACTGCACGTCCGGCACCTGCGGCTGGGCCAGTTCCCCCTCTACCTGACCGGCGACACCGTGGACGGGACACTCGACGATCTGGTCATCACCAACGCCACCATCTTTTTTCGGGAAAACGCCGCCTATGCCCCCTCGTTACAGGCCGCGCGGCTGGTTTACCAGCGCGACCGGATCGTCTCGGTGGAGGGCCTGCAACTGGGCCTGCTCGGCCGGCACTTCCTCTCCCTGCCAAAATTCGAGCAGGACCTGCAGGCGAGCCTCGTCTCCGATCTCCATGGCGGACTGGGTTACCGTCACAATCTCGGCCCCTTCGCCGAACTCAGCCTGCTCGTCCCGATCAGCCCCGGGGTGCGGGTCGGCGCCGAGGCCGGCCTCTACACCGCCCGCGGCCTGCTCCTCGGCCCGGCGGCCACCTACCGCGCCGGCAGCGGCGACGACAGCCTGCGGGGTGAACTCCGCTCCGGGTACATCCACGATTACGGCAACCGGCTGACCGATGTCCTCGGGGAACCGATCCCGGCCGACCGCAGCTATGTCTCCTGGTCCCATCAGCAGCAGGTCGGCCCGCACCTCACGCTCGACGGGCAGTTGAACTACTGGAGCGACTCCGCCATCCTGCGCGATTTCCGGCCCGGCGATTTCTCCGGCGTGCAACAGCCGGATTCCTTCCTCGAGGGCAATTACTCCGGCGACAACCTCGTCGTCGGGCTCTTCCTCCGGGCCCAGCCCAACCGCTTTGAACTGACCCAGGAGCGCCTGCCGGAACTCCGCCTGGATTACCTGCCCACCGCCCTCCCCGTGCCCGGTCTGTACCAGCGACTGAGCTCCAGCCTCGCCGTGCTGCGGCAGGACGCCTTCCAGAACCTCCCCGGCCTGCGCTCCACCCGCTTTGACACTTTCTATGGCCTTGAGCGCCCCTACGCCCCCACCCCTTGGTTCACCTTCACCCCGGTCGCCGGCGCCCGTTTCACCCATTACGCCGACGCGGTGAACAGCCGCAGCACCTACGACCGCACCTTCGGCGAGATCGGTTTCGATGCCCTGCTCCGCGCCTCCAAGACCGTCGATTACCGCAATCCCCTTTGGGAAATCGAGGGCCTGCGGCATCTCGTGGAGCCGCGCCTTTCCTATCGCTACGCCCCCGCAGCCTCCGCCGGCCAGGCCTGGCTGCCCGCCATCGACCGCCCGGCCTTCACCACCTACCTGCCGCCACTGGAAATCGGCGACCAGCGCAATCTCGACCAGCTCGCCGCCCTCAACACCCTGCGCCTCTCGCTCGACAACACGCTGCAGACCCGCACCCCCGCCGGCACCACGCGCGACCTGGCCGATTTCAACCTGGCGGCCGACTACCGGTTTTCTCCGCAGCGCGGCACCCGCGCGCTCGGCGACCTCTACAGCGAACTGGCCCTCGCTCCCGCGCCTTGGGTGCGGGTGGAGGTGTTCGAACACTTCACCCCGCAGTCCGTCCTCCAGCAGGAACTCAACTATGCGGTCGAACTCACCGACCGGGACCGGTGGTCCGTGCGGCTCGGTTCCTCTTTTCTCCGCCACAACTACGAACAATACAACCTCGATTACCGGCAACGCCTCAACGAGGTCTATGAAGCCGTCGGCCGCTGGCGGTATGATGCCCATCTCAGCCGTATGAACGAGCAGACCTACGGCATCGTGCAGCGCCTCGGCCAGACCTGGTCGGTCCACTACGAAGTGTCGTTCACCCGGGGCTCGCAGCGCGAAGGCTCCTTCGGCTTCAGCATCGCTGCCGAGCTGCTGAAGTTCTGATCCCGCGGGCCGCCTCGCCGCATGAATCCGCGCATCGCCGCCAACCAGCTGCGCACCTTTCTCGCCCTGTACGCGCAGGTGCGGCCGCAGGTGGCCCGGGACAGCGCCCTGCCCCGGCGGATCAAGGAACTGCTGGGCCGCAACCGTGCCCTGGGGGCGCGCGACCGGCGGCTGTACCGCGAACTGCTCTACACCGCGATCCGCTTCCGCCCCTGGATCGAGCCGCAGCTGGCGCGCGATCCCGCTGGCGCGGCCCGCGCGGTGGCCCTGCTCGCCCCGGACGTGCCGGAAACCGCCGGGTACCGCCAGGCGGTGCTGGCCGACTGGCCGGCAGCGCCGGCGGGCCTCGCCGCCCAGGCAGACCTGCTCACGCGCCTCATGAAAGGTGCGCGGCCGCCGGACCCGCCCCCCCTCCCTGCTCCGCCCTTTGCGCTCGAAGCCCTGCTACCCGCCTGGCTCCGGGCGGAGTGCCCCGCCGCCTTTGCCTCCCCCCACCTGGAGGCCCTCAACACCCGGGCCCAGCTGTGGGTACGGCTGCAGACCCAGGATCCGTCGCTCGTCCTGGAGGAATTCGCCGCGCGGGGCTGGGACTGCCGGAGATCGCCCGACTTTCCCGAAGCCGTCTGCCTCCCCCCCAACGCCAACCTCGACCGCTCCGACGCCCTGCGCCGCGGCTTTTGCGAAATCCAGGACCTGGGCTCCCAACTGGTGCTGCACCAGGTTGCCCCTCCGCCCGGCGGCACGTGGCTCGATGCCTGCGCCGGGGCGGGCGGAAAATCCCTGCAACTCGCCCGGCTGCTCGGCCCCGCCGGCCAGGTCGATGCCACCGACCTTCGCCCCGAGGCCCTGGCCGAATTGCAAGCCCGGGCGACCCGCGGCCGCTACGGCAACATCCGCATCGTCGCTCAGCCGGCCGCGGACCGGCTTTACGACGGCGTGCTGGTTGATGCCCCCTGCTCCGGCACCGGCACCTGGCGCCGTCTGCCGCACATGAAATGGTACG
>CAISJA010000059.1 GCA_903885525.1 uncultured Opitutaceae bacterium | reverse complement strand
GCTCCACTCGAAGTAGTCCTTGAACTTGGCGGCCTCGGTTTCCTTACCGTGCAGGACTTTTGTGGAGACCACGGCCTGTTCGCGGTAAACGGTGCGGAGCTTTTCGCGGGCGCGCGGATCGTCGCTGATGCGTTCGGCGAGAATGTCGCGGGCACCGGCGAGGGCTTCCTCAGCGGTGGCGAGGGTGCCGGCGGTGTTCTTGCCATCATCGAGGGTGTAGCCGCGGCCGACGTACGCGGCGGCGGCGGCGGCAACATCGGTCGACGGGTCCTGGGCCCAGAGCAATACCGCGAGGGGTTCGAGCCCTTTCTCCCGGGCCAGGGTGGCGCGGGTGCGCTTTTTCGGGCGGTACGGCAGGTAGATGTCTTCGAGGCGGGTGAGCGTCGTGGCGGAGGCGAGGGCGGCGGACAACTCGGGCGTGAGCAGGTTGCGTTCGGTCAGGGAGGCGAGGATGGCGGCGCGGCGTTCGTCGAACTGGGCCAGTTGCTCCAGCCGGTCGCGGATGGCGGTGACCTGCACCTCGTCGAGCTCGCCGGTCGCCTCTTTGCGGTAGCGGGAGATGAAGGGCACGGTGGCTCCTCCGGCGAGGAGCCCGGCGGTGGCGGCGACCTGGTGGACCTTGAGTTGGAGTTCCCCGGCGAGGAGGAGAACGTGGTCGGGATTGGGCAGGGCCGGAGTGGCTGACATGGAAAGGGGCGAGTCCAGCGGTTGCCCTCCAGCGGGCAAGGGCAAAGTCAGGGAAATGGGTGTGGGCGTGGGGATTCATGCCGGGGACGCCGGTCTGACCCGGGCGCGTGTGGGGTGGCCCGGGCGGGGAGGGAGTCCGCGGACCGACGCGGGTCGCAGGGTGGCCCGGACGAACGGACGCCGGCATGGGGGGCGGCGGAGTACCCTCTACGACTTCGCGGCCTGTTCGGGGGGCAGCTCGCGGAGTTTTAGCTCGGGATTCTTCTCCACGAAGTACCGCATGGTCCAGTCGTTGGGGAAGAGGGCCACGGGATGGTCCAAACGGTCGGCACCGAAGCTGACGCCGTTGGCGACGATCAGCCGCGAGTAGTCGAAGCCTTTCGGGCCTGGGAGCGCGGCGGGAAGGATGAGCCAGCGCAGCACCGCCCAGGGAGTGGGGCTGAGGCGCGAGGCAGCGCCGTATTCGCTTTGCAGACGCCATTGCACGACTTCGAACTGCAGGGGGCCGACGGCGGCCAGGAGGGTGGCGCCGGGCGGGGCGTTTTTGGCGGTGAAGGATTGGACGACGCCTTCCTGCAACAGTTGCTCAAGGCCGGCGCGGTACTTCTTGGCATCGCCGGCCGTGGGATTGGAAATGTAGGTAAAAACCTCGGGCGGGAAGCGCGGGATCTCGTCGTAGGCGATGCCGCGGTCCTCCGTCAAAGTGTCGCCGATGCCGAAGCTGTCGTGCCCCACCAGCCCGATGACGTCGCCGGGCCAGGCCTCGTCGACGGTTTCGCGTTCCTGGCCGAAGAGCTTGTGCGAGGAGGAGAGGCGGACCTGCCGGCCGGTGCGCTGGTGCGTCACCACCATGTCGCGCGCGAACCGGCCGGAGCACACGCGGAGGAAGGCGATGCGGTCGCGGTGCTTCGGATCCATGTTGGCCTGGATCTTGAAGATGAAGCCGGAGAAGCGCGGGTCGTCGACGGGAACGACGCGGGCGGTGGTCGCCTGGGCCAGGCCGGGGACGTTGACGCTGACGGAATGGCGCGGGGCGGGCGGGACGGAGTCGCGCAGGAAGCCGTCGAGCAGGAGCTGGATGCCGAAATTGTTCACGGCGGAGCCGAAGTACACCGGCGTCTGCTTCTCGGCGTGGACGGCAGCGAGGTCGAAGGGGTGGCCGGCACCGTCGAGCATCTCGAGCTGTTCCTTGACGGCGTGGTAGGTGTCGTCGTCGAGCTTGGCGCGGACGGCGGGATCGTCGAGGGAGGTGACGTTGACCGGGGCCTGGAAGGCGCCGCCGGGCACGCGCTCGAAGAGATGCACCTCCTTGGTGCGGCGGTCGAACACGCCTTTGAACGACGGGCCGTTGCCGAGCGGCCAGATGACTGGCGCGGCCTGCAGGCCGAGGACGGCCTCCAGTTCGTCGAGCAGTTCGAGCGGGTTGCGCGTCGGCCGGTCGCACTTGTTCATGAACGTGAAGATCGGGATGCCGCGGCGGCGGCAGACCTCGAAGAGCTTGCGCGTCTGGGTCTCCACGCCCTTGGCGGCATCGATCACCATGAGAGCGGCGTCAACGGCGGTGAGCACGCGGTAGGTGTCTTCGGAAAAGTCCTTGTGGCCGGGGGTATCGAGCAGGTTGACGGCGCAGCCCGCGTAGTCGAACTGGAGGACGG
>CAISJA010000058.1 GCA_903885525.1 uncultured Opitutaceae bacterium | reverse complement strand
GTGGCCATCAGCGCCCCCTTCACTGATGCAGCGGGCCACCGCTGGGTGCTGGAAGGATCGCTCCGCCTGGAGGAGCTGGTCCGCAACGTGGCCAGGCCGGAGTACCTGAAGGGCTTTGACATCGTCCTGACCGACAGCGAGGACCGCGTCGTGTTTGCGCAGGGCTTCCCGGGCCTGGTCGCCCTGCAGGTTTTTTCCGGCCCGGGTGCGCCGGACGGCCAAGCCCAGGCGGGACCGTTTCTTTACGATCAGGCGGATCAGTCCGGGAAGCGGCCGGTCCGCTACCATGCGGCCTGGCAGAGCGTGCCTGGATACAACTGGCGGATCTGCCTCCGGCAGCAGCTCTGGGAGGAAATCGGCAACATCACCCTGTTTTACGAGTACATCCTGGCCGGGGCGGTCCTGGCCAGCCTGCTGATCCTCGGCGTCTCGCATCTGACCGCGCGTGAGCTGACCATGGCCCTCCAGCAGTTGGCTGAAACTACCGAGGCGATCGGACAGCGTGGACTGCTGCCGCGGGAGACAAAGCCCATGAGTGCGCCGGCGGAAATCATCCGCATCAGCCAGGATGTGCAGCTGGCCGCCGGGCGGATCGGAGCCGTCAATCAGCAACTGGCCGGGATCAATGCCACCCAGGAGGCGACCAACCGCGAACTCAACGAGCTGACCGTGCATCTCGAGGAACGGGTGCGCCAGCGGACAGGCGAGCTGGAGAAGGCGCGGAAGATGGCGGACAGCGCCAACCACGCCAAAAGCGAATTTCTTGCCACGATGAGCCATGAACTGCGCACCCCGCTCCATGTGATCCTGGGCATGGCCGAGATCCTGGCCGACGGTTCACTCGGACCGCTCGCCCCCAAGCAGACCGCCAGCCTGCGCAGCATTGATGAGAGCGGGCGGCACCTCCTGGAGCTTATCAATGATATTCTCGATCTTTCCAAAATTGAAGCCGGCCGGCTCGAGCTGGAGCGGCATACCGTGAGTCTCAAGTCCGTCTGTGAAGCCAGCCTGCGCCTCGTGCACGCCCAGGCCGGACGCAAGCGGCAGACCGTGGAGTTTGAGTTTCAGCTCTCCCGGCCGCGCGCCAATGTGGATGGCCGGCGCCTGAAGCAGGTGTTCCTCAACCTGCTCGCCAATGCCGTGAAATTCACTCCGGAGCATGGCCGCCTCGGCCTCCAGGTGATGGATTCTCCCGACGGCTCGCACATGCACTTCGTCGTCTGGGATCACGGCGTCGGCATCTCCCCCGCCGATCAGGCGCGTCTCTTCCAGCCCTTCATCCAGGCCCGCAGCCGGCTGCAGCGCGACCATGGCGGCACCGGCCTCGGTTTGTCCTTGGCCCGCCGCATGACCGAGCTGCACGGAGGCACCTTGTCTTTGGTCAGCGAGGTGGGGCAGGGGAGCAGTTTCACCGTCAGCATCCCCTATCCCGAGAACGTGAGTGATCCGGCCCACTCGCCCGAGCGTGGGGGGCAGACGGCCGCCACCGCCGCCGGCGAGGAAGGTCCCCTCTTCGGGCCGATGCCTCCGCGGGTGCTCATCGCCGAGGATAATCTGATCAACCTCCAGTTGCTGGAATCCTACCTGCAATTGCACGGTTGCCTCACCATCCATGCGGCCAACGGGCAGATCGCCGTCGCGGCGGCGGAGAAAGATATGCCGGACATCATCCTGATGGACATCAATATGCCGGAGATGAACGGGCTGGATGCCACGCGGCGGATCCGCGCCAACGCCCGGACCACCGGCATCCCCATCCTCGCCCTCACGGCCCTGGCCATGGAAGAGGACAAGGCTCGCGGCTACGCGGCCGACGTGGACGGCTATTTGACCAAACCCGTGAATTTGCGCCAGCTGGGGGAGGAAATGAAGCGCGTGCTCGGGCTCCGGCGGAACGCCTCCACCTGATCCGGGCGACTTCCAGCAAGAAAGAACAACAGTTGGACCGGTTTGCGCCGATAGCACAATTAACTTCCCACCCGATGTCCGGAATCCTCTTTCCATGAGCCTCAGCCACCCCACTCCCACGGGTCGCGAAATCGTCTTTGGCGACGACGAAATTATCGTCAGCAAGACCGATCTGCGCGGTATCATCACCTACACGAACGATGTCTTCATTCGTGTTTCCGGCTACACGGAGCAGGAGCTCCTCGGCCAGCCCCACAACCTCATCCGGCATCCCGAGATGCCGCGTTGCGTGTTCAAGCTGCTCTGGGATACCATCCAGGGCGGAAAGGAGATTTTCGCCTACGTGCTGAACCTGAACAAGCGGGGCGAAGGGTATTGGGTCTTCGCCCATGTCACCCCCAGCTATGATCTCCATGGCCGCACGGTGGGCTACCACTCTAACCGCCGGATGCCCTACCCTGACGCCATGCCCAAGGTTCGCGCCCTTTACACCACTCTGCTCAATGAGGAGAAGCGCCACGCCAATCCCAAGGAAGCCGCCGCAGCCGGACTCGCCCTCGTGCAGGCCCAGCTGGCCGCCGCCGGAGTCGACTACTCCCAGTACGTCTTCAGCCTTTCGAACCAAACTAGCCTCACCGCCTGACCATGAACCCTCCCGAAGTTTCTGCCCGCTCTCCGTCCGAGGTTGCCGCCGGCGACCGGATCAGCATCTCCCGGGCTGAATTGGAACAAATCACCGAGGTCTGCCGCCGGGCCGCCAGCGGCGATCTGGAAGCCCGCATCGTGGGCGCCGATCCGCAGCACGCCGCCGCCTCCCTCTACACCGAGATCAACCGCATGCTCGACATCGCGGACTCCTTTGTCCGCGAAGCCTCCGCCGCGATGGAGGAATGCAGCCGCGATCGCTTTCACCGCCCCATCCTGCAACGGGGCCTCAAAGGAGCCTACCGGCAGAGCGCCGGCGTCATCAACGCCGCCGGTGTCAAGATGCGGGAAGGCAGCAGCCAGCTCAAATTCGTGGCCGGTTTGGCCGACGAAACCACCTCCAGCGCCCAAGGGGTGGCCGCCGCCTGCGAAGAATTGAACGTGACCACGTCGGAGATCGCGCGCCAGGCCGGCGAGGCCACCCAGCATACGGTCAGCGCGGTCGGCGCGGTGCGCCAGGCCACGGAAACCGTCCGCGCCCTGAACGCCGCCGCCGGCAAGATCGAGAACATCGTCACGTTGATCAGCAAGGTGGCCGGGCAGACCAATCTGCTCGCCCTCAACGCCACCATCGAGGCCGCCCGGGCCGGCGAGGCCGGCAAAGGCTTCGCCGTGGTGGCGGGGGAGGTGAAGGAACTCTCCCGCAACACCAAGAAGGCCACCGAGGAGATCAGCATGGAAGTCCTCGCCATGCTCAAGACCGTCGAAGGGGTGGCCGGCATCATTGAAAATGTCAGCCGGACGATCCAGCAGGTCGACGCCAACGCCAGCTCGATCGCCGTGGCTGTCGAGGAACAGGTCAAGGCCACCCGGGAGATCAGCAGCAATATCACGTCCGTGGCCGACCATACCCAGCAGGTGGCCCAGCGGATCGCCAACGTGCGCCGCTGAACCCGCGCGCCGGCTCCGGGTGCAAGTTGCTGATTTCGGGACTTGCGCCGGCCGGAAACATGGCCCAGCTTGCGCACTCCGTTTCTCCGGACGGTGCGGTAGCCAAGTGGTAAGGCCGAGCTCTGCAAAAGCTCTATCCGGCGGTTCGATTCCGCCCCGCACCTCCAACTTCCACCAGCTTAACTGGTGGATGCTGGATTGTGCATGACCTCGACAATTGATGGGGAACAGGCCGGCTTTGGTCTCGGTATATGAAGGAATGACCATGCCCCCGAGCAGCTTGAGCAGCAGTGCCCACCCAAAGACGCATGGAAGGTGTGGCGCGGCAGCACGCCGCTGAGGAACAGAGGGGAAGTTTTGCCGCAGCCACCGCGCCGGCCGCGATCAGAGCAGAACACCCGTTGGCCCCGGGCGACCTGCCCGGCCACCACCGCGGGGTTGTTCCCGCGCAGTACGCTGTGGCGGTTCAGCGCGCCCCGGCACCCGCAGTGCGGACAGCAGTGCTGCTTGAGCGAAAAAGCACGGCACCCAACTCCTCGTCATCACGCATGAACTGAACCGGGGTAGAAAACATAGCCCGCCTTCCTGCCCGAAGGCCCCCGGTGAGGGAAGAGGGGATTTCCACGGCACTCCCAATCCACGGTACTCGGTTCAGGGAAGGTAAAGATGAAAAGGAGCACGGCACTGGGCGGCACAGACGGCACTCCAGCCACACTCCCATCACAACCCCGCCCACCACTACGACATCAACTCGGCCCAATCACGGCACTTCCTGCGACGCCAGGGCGGTTGGTAACACTTCGCTGTATGAGGGGCGAGGATCGCCGCCGGGCTGATTTTTCGATGTCCCCACATTTAATCCGCCGATGTCCCCGGATTTAATCCGCCGCACGGCAAAGGCGGGTGAATTGTGAACAAGTTTTCGTCGAAAGAGGTCGGTCTGTTCTTGACTGGATGGAGTGAAATGGGGAGAAATGGGGCGTTCTGGGGAATACGTTTCCTGGACCCTCACCCCCATGGCGCAAACAGGCACAACCGTTTATTCCGGCCGTTTTGAGCACACGCTCGACGACAAGAATCGTCTCACGATTCCGTCGGTCTGGCGCTGGGCCCACACGGACGCGGAGACGTTTTTGGCCATCCCGCATCCGGATGGCTATGTCGCGGTGCTGCCTCCGGCCCGGGTGGAGAAGCTGCTGGCTCAGGTTTCGGAAATGCGTTTGTCCGACCGCGAAGCCCAGGCCGTGAAGGCGCGCATTTTTTCGGATGCCCAGTCCTTTACCTTCGATAAGCAGGGTCGTTTTGGGATGGGGAGCGATCTGCTCAAGCACGCCGGCATCGCCAAGGATTCGGTCCTTTGCGGCATGGGCGACACCTTCAACATCATGAGCCCGTCGCGCTGGCAGGATATGCAGCGCGCCACGTCGGGCGAGAACTTCGGCGACATGATGCGCCGCATCGGACTGTGACCATGCTCCCGGCCACGCCCTCCACCTTGCCGATCCGGATCCAGCCGCTGCTCAAGCTCGTGCTGGTCGGCGCCGGTCACCGTCGCGCCAGCCCCCGCGTCACCATCCTCCGCAGCCGCAGGCTCCATGACCGTCTCCGTTCAGCTTGAGCCGGCCCTTTCCACCGTGAGCTCTCCAGGGCACCAGCCGGTCATGAGGCAGGAGGTGCTCGATTTCCTCGCGCCGCGTGCCGGTCAGCGGATGTTGGACTGCACCTTTGGCGGGGGAGGGCACACGCGCGCCATCCTGGCCGCCGGGGCGCAGGTCACCGCCCTCGACCGCGATCCCGCCGCGCAACCCCGGGCCGCCGCCCTGGCCGGGGAGTACCCAGACAGCTTTCGTTTTGTCGACCTCAACTTCGGTGAGCTGGCCGCTCTGCCGGAAAGCGGCTTCGACGGCATTCTCTTCGATCTCGGCGTCTCGTCCTTCCAGCTCGACGAAGCGGGCCGGGGCTTTTCCTTCCGGCAGGATGCCGAGGCCGACATGAGGCTGGATCCCCGCATCGGGCTGCCGGCCGGAGAATGGCTGGAGCGCTGCACCCACGCCGATCTGGTCCGCGCCATCCGCGACTGGGGCGAAGAACACCACTGGCGCCGTGTCGTGCCGGCGATCGAGGAGGCCAGGGGTTCCGGTCGGCTGGCCCGGACCGCGAGCCTGGCCGGGGTCATCGCCGACGCGATCCCGGCGGCCGCCCGCCGCGAAAGCCGCCTTCATCCCGCAACCAGATCCTTCCAGGGCATCCGCATCGCGGTGAACGACGAGCTGGGCGCCATCGACCGTGCCCTGCCGGTCGCCTTTGGCAAACTCGCCCCAGGCGGTGTCCTCGTCGTCATCAGCTTTCACTCCCTGGAGGACCGGCCGGTGAAGCACTTTTTCCGCCGCCTGTGCGGTCTGCCCGTCGACGAGAACGACTCCACGCCGCAGCAGCTGCGGGCGAAGTACGCCGACCCGCTCACCCGCAAGCCGCACCTTCCTTCCGCCTCCGAAATCGCCGCCAACCCCCGCAGCCGCTCCGCCAAGCTGCGGGTGCTGCGCAAGCTCTGATCCGCCCATGCGCCCGCCTCCTCCGAACGCCTTCGTCAACAAGCTGGTCACCCTCACGCTCGGCCTGCTCATCTTTGCGGGGACCCTCGGGCTCGGTGCCGTCTACGTGCGCCAGGAGATTTTCGCCACGGCCAACCGCAGCCGGGCGGTCGAACACCGGCTGGCCGACATCGCGCGCCGCCTGGACGAAGTCAACGCCCAGGTCGCCACCGCGCTTTCGCCCGCCGAACTGCTGCGCCGCAACGAGGCGATGCGCCTCGGCCTGACCGCCCCGCGCGAGCTGCAGGTGGTCCGGGTCGAGGAATCGCCCGAGCTGCGCCTGGCGTCCAAGCGCAACCGCGAGGCTTTTTCCCTCGGGCCGGAAAACAGTCCCGCCTTCCGATTCCGGGTCGTCCAGGCCTCCTACACCCGCTGAACCATGTCGAAGGGCTTTGCCTCCAACCTGCGGATGACGCTGCTTGCGGCCGTCGTGCTGGCGTGCTTCTCGGCGATCGCCGGACGGCTCGTCTTCCTGCATGTGCTGGAGCGCGACGAGCTGTTGCATTTCGTGGACAAGGCCCGCCGGCAGATCGTGGTGGAACACGCCCGGCGCGGCACGATTCTGGATGCCAAGGGGGACCTGCTGGCCACGTCGCGCTCCTTTGTCATCGTGGGTGCCGATCCGGAGATG
>CAISJA010000057.1 GCA_903885525.1 uncultured Opitutaceae bacterium | reverse complement strand
GGCGAGGGGCAGCGAGCGGATGAAGATCCCCGCGGCCCCGGGCAGCATGAGCAGCGGGAAGAAGGCGAAAAGGAGCGCCGCGGTGGTGCCGAGCACGGCGGTGGCGATCTGACTGGTGGCCTGGATGGCGGCTTCGGCCGGGGCGTGCCCGGCGCGCCGGAAGCGGGCGATGTTCTCGATGACCACGATGGAATCGTCGACCAGCAGGCCCAGGGCGATGACGAAGCCGACGATGGAGAGTTGGTTGAGGGTGTGCCCGGCGTAGTACAGGGCGGAGACGCCGATCGCGAGCGAGAGGGGAATGGACAGCATCACCAGGGAGGCGGCGCGCAGGCCCAGCGGGGCCACGGTCAGGAGCACGAGCAGGATGGCGACACCTAGGTCGATGCGCAGCCGCCCGAGGCGGCGGTCGATGTTTTGCTGCTGCTCAAAGCCCACGTCGAGGCGGATGTCGCCGGGCAAGGCGGGCCGGAAAGAGGCGATGGCGGCGCGCAGTCCCCCGGTGACGGTCTCGACGCTCTGGCCCTGCTGCGCTTGGATGGTGAGGAACACAGCGCGCTCCCCCTTGAAACGGCCAAGGTATTCCTGGTCCTCGTAGGCCCAGCGGATGTCGGCGATGTCCTTGAGGTAGACGGTGGCCGTCCCGTTGCCGGCGACCGGGGTGTCGGCCACCTCCGCCAGGCTGGCGTAGCTGCCGCTGGTCTTGACGGTGAAGCGGCGCCCGGGGAGTTCGGCCGTGCCGCCGGGAAGGTTGACGTTGGCGGCGTTGATGGCGTCGGCGATGCGGCTAAGGGGGAGCTTGAGCCGGGCGACCTTGTCGAGGTCGAGCGTGACGCGCACCTGCTTGTCCGGGTAGGCCCATTTCTCGACCTTGCCGACGCCGGTGACGGATTCAAGGCGCTTGCGGAGCGTCTCGGCGAGGTCCTGCAGCCGCCCGTAGCTGGCGTCGGGAGCGACGAGCGCCAGCTGCATTAGCGCCACATGGTTGGACTGCTCGTGCCGGGTCTGGAAATAGGTGATGCCGGAGGGCAGGGTCGGGCGCACCAGGTTGACCTGGCGGAGCACGTCGTCGTACTTGCGGTCGGTGTCGATGCCGTACTTGAACTCGGCGTAGACCGTGACAAGACCGTCGCGGATGGTGGTCTGGAGCTTGGTGACGTCGTCGAGTTCCTTGATGGCGTCCTCAATGGGGCGGGCGATGAGCCGCTCGAGGTCGGCGGGATTGGCACCGGGGTCGACGATGATGATGTCGTAGGACGGGAACGAGAGCTGCGGATCCTCCGTGCGCGGGATGCTGAGCAGGGAGCTGAGGCCGACGGCGACCAGCAGGAGGAAGAAAACCACCGTGAATTGGTAGTTTTTGACCGAAAATTCGGTGAGTTTCATGGCGGGAGGCGGGGCTCAAGGCAGTTGGACCGCGCGACCGTCGGTCAGAAACTCCGCGCCGGTGGTGACCACGCGGCTGCCGGCCGGGAGGGCGCCGTGCAGGTAGGCGGTCGCGCCGTGGAGGGCCTCGATCTCGACGGTGTGCCGGGTGACCGAGCGGCCGTCCGCCGCGAGGAGAAAGACGCTCGCCTGGAGGCCACGGCCCTCGACGAGGGCGGCTAGCGGCACGGACTGGCGGGCGGGCACGGGCGGCGGCACGATCCGGGTGTTGAGGATGAAGCCGCTGCGGAGCCCCTCCGGTAGCGTCCCGGTGGGCCGGAGCTCGACCTCGATCGTCCGTGTGGCCGGATCGGCGATACCGGCGATCTGGGTGACGACGGCGGGGATTTCGGTGCCGCCTTCGGGCCAGAGGGCGGCTTGGTCACCGAGATGCAGGCGGACCACCTCGCCCTCGGGCACACCCGCGCGCACGATCCACCCGTCGCCCTCGGCGGCGAAGGTCAGGATGGGGCGCCCGGGCGCGGCCAGCTCCTCGGGCTCGGCCTGCCGGCGCAGCACCTGGCCGTCGGCCGGTGCCGTGATGAGGGAGCGGCTGCGGTTGAACTCTGCGGAGCGCAGGCCGGCCTCGGCGAACTCGAGTGCGCTCCGGGCATCCTGCAGATTTTCCAACGTGGTGACGCGGTCGGCCTGCAGGGCCTCGAGGCGGGCGAAGTCGCGGCGGGCCTTGTCGACGCCAGTCCGGGCCTGGGCGACGGCGGCGTCGATTTCGTCGAGGCGCAGGGCGGCGAGTTCCTGGCCGGCCCGCACGTGATCGCCGGCGCGGACGTTGAGGCGGGCGATGATCCCCCCGGTCTTGAAGGAGAGCGCGGCTTCATTGCGGCGGCTGAGCACCCCGGACACCTCCACGGGGATGGCGTCGGTGGAGGTGGCGACGGGAGCCGCCTCGACGACAAGCGGCTGCTCGGCGGGGCTGGTGGCCGGAGCGGCGGTGCGGTGGCAGCTGGGGAAGGTGGCGAGAGCGAGGACGGAGGCAGGAAGCAGGAGGAAGCGGATCATGGCGGAGGCGGCGGAGAAGTTTCAGGGCAGGGGCGTGAGGGTGGCGGCGCGGTCAAGCTGGGCGGCGGCGGTGAAGAGCCGGGCCCGGGTGATGGCGAGATTCAGCTCGGCGGCGGTCAAGGTCGTGCGGGCGTCGAGCACGGTGAGCTGACTGGCCATGCCTTCGGCCTCGCGGCGGGCCACGAGCCGGTAGCCGGCGCGGGCGGCCTCCAGGCGGCGGCGGGCCGTGGCGAGCGCGGCGAGGGAAACAGCGTATTCGTCGCGGGCCTGCTGGAGCTGCAGGCCGAGCTGCAGCCGGGTTTCGGCGAGGCGGCGTTCGGCCTCGCGCAGGGTGAGGCGGGCCTGGGCCAGCTGACTGTGGCGTTCGTGTCCGTCGAACAGGTTCCACTCCATCACCACGGAGCCGAGGGCGTAGTTTCGGCCGCGGCCAAACCCGTAGTCTTCGCCCTGGATGCCGCCCTCGACGGCGAGGCCCACGCTGGGGCGCTGGCGGGCACCGACGGCGGCCGCGGTTGCGGTTGCGGCCTGGCGCACCTCGGCCAGGGCGATCAGCTCCTCGCGGGCGTCCAACCCGAGGGTTGGCACGGCGGCGGCCTCCAGGGCCGCGGCGTAGTCGTCCCAGACTGCGGGGGCGGGGACCGGGATGGCGGTGGTGAGCGGGCGGTTGAGGAGGAAATTCAGATAGCTGCGGGCGAGGTCGCGGTCGCGGACGGCTTCCTGGGCCTGTTGCACGACGGCGGCGAGCTCGGCTTCGGCGCGCAGGACGACGTCGTCGGTAATCTTGTCATGGGCGGCGAGGCTGCGGTTGACGCGGAGGGATTCCTGCACGAGCCCGGTGGCGGCGGCCTGGATCTCCGCCGCACCCGCCGCCTGGAGATAGCGATAATAAGCCTGGAGGACCTCGGCCCGCAGCTGGCGGCGGAAGGCGGCGTGCCCGGCGGTGCGGGCCGCCAGCCCGGCATGCGCGGCGCGGACGCCGCCGGAAACCTCGGGGGCGTAGAGCGGCTGCGTCAGCCGGAGCTTCGTTTCCTGCTCGCGGGGGCGCAGCAGGGGGAGCGCCTGGTTGGCAATCGTGGGGAAGCGGGCGGGCTGGCCCTGGCTGGCAAGGTACTGGTTGAGGGTGGAGTAGACGCCGTTCAGCAGGTCCCCCACCGGAAGGTCGAAGGTGCGGCCGCCGTCGGCGCGGCTGTAGCGGGCGGCGAAATCCACCCGGGGCAGGAAGTGGCTGCGGGCCTCTTCCAGCGCGGCGGCGGCGCGCTCGACCTCCAGCGCGTCG
>CAISJA010000056.1 GCA_903885525.1 uncultured Opitutaceae bacterium | reverse complement strand
CTGTCGCACCCGATCCCGGGCAACGACGACGCCACCAAATCCATCCGCATCGTGGTCGATGCCATCGTCGAGGCCGTGCAAAAGGGCCTGGCCCAGCGCGAGAGCCGCCACGCCGCGCCCCGGGCCGACGAGCCCGCCGCCCCGGCCGCCGCCGCCCCGGTGGGCGAGAGCGAGCCGGTCGTGGTGGCCAAGCTGCCGACCGAAGCCCTCGACGAGAACGGCGCCGTGATCGCCAAGGCCGCCCCGCGCAAGCGCCCGGTCCGGGCCGCCGGGGCCAAGAAATCCGCAGTCAGCACCGAAGACGTCTAATCTCCCCAACCCACTTATACCTATGTCCGTCATTTCCGCAGGAATGGTGGCCCAGCTCCGGGAAAAAACCGGTGCCGGGCTGCTCGATTGCAAGAAGGCCCTCGATGAGGCCAAGGGCAACATGGAGGAGGCCGAAACCCTGCTCCGCAAGAAGGGCGTCGCCTCCGCCGCCAAAAAGGCCGGGCGCTCGACCTCCGACGGCCTGATCGAGGCCTACATCCACGTCGGCGGCAAGGTCGGCGTGCTGGTCGAGGTCAATTGCGAGACCGACTTCGTGGCCAAGACCGACGAATTCAAGTCCCTCTGCCGCGACATCTGCCTCCAGATCGCCGCCGCCAGCCCCACCTACATCCGCCGCGAAGAAGTGCCGGAGACCGAGCTGGCCAAGGAGCGCGAGATCGCCGTGGCGCAGGTCCAGGGCAAGCCGCCGGCTGCCGTGCAGAAGATCGTCGAAGGCAAGCTCGACAAGTACTACTCTCAAGTCTGCCTCATGGACCAGCCGTTCGTGAAGCAGCCGGAGAAGACGATCAAGGACATCCTGACTGAGAAGATTTCCAAGCTCGGCGAGAACATGCAGGTCCGCCGGTTCGTCCGCTACCAGCTCGGCAATTGAGCCGGCTGGCGCTCCGCGCGAACGGGAGCCAAAGCCAGCTGCCAGCGCGCCCTGACCGGCGCGCTTTTTGTTTTCCGCGGCAGAGTTGGGCGGACGGCCGAGCGGGCTGGGCGGCGCACGACCTTGGGCGCGGTGCGGGATGCCGCGCCGGTGCCGGCCCCGCCTGGGTTCGGATTGCCTCGGGGCGATTCATGGCTACACCTCGGGCCGCGCCCATGAAAGTCACCTCCGCCCAGATCATTTCCCGCGGCCTCACCCTCCGCTGCCCCAATTGCGGCGGACGGACCCTCTTCCAGGCCGGCCTTTCGCTGGAGCTGAACAAGAGCTGCCCCTCGTGCGGGCTGCGGCTCGAGAAGGATGAGGGCTTTTTTCTTGGGGCGATGTCATTGAACTACGGCGTCACGCTGGTCGGCTGGCTGACGCCGGTGGCGCTGCTGTGGTATGGCGGCGTGCTGGGCGGTGCCCTGGCGGCGGGGTTGGCGCTGGGCGGCTCGCTCCTGGTGCCGCTGCTGCTTTACCGCGCCTCGCGCAGCTGGCAGCTGATGCTGTACTATTTCTTCTTTCCCCGGCAGCTGCCGGCCAATCGGCGGGAGCTTTCGGGCCGCGAGGACGAAAACATCTGAATCAATCGTCTGAGAGGCGCGGGACGAAGCCGCCGGGGCCGGGACCTGGGGCGCGGGTTCGCGGCCTCGTGATCATTCGGAGGGAACGATGCCTCAAAACAAAACAGTCCCGTCCCACAGGGAGTGGATATGACGATGCAACTGCTTGCATAGGAATGCGAGCAAGGTGTCGGCGGG
>CAISJA010000055.1 GCA_903885525.1 uncultured Opitutaceae bacterium | reverse complement strand
TTGCGCACGAGTTGGTTAATGGTCGGCATACGAGTGAGGGAGAGTGGAAATTGGAGAAAAGAGGAAGACGCTACCAAGTGCCAAATGCTGGGCAAGAACTTTTTGGCGAAAAGCAGCTGGATTCGCGAATTCCCGGGATTCAGCCCCGGCTCGCGAGTGAAAAGCGTTCCTCAGCGAAACTGAAAACGCGTGGAAAGATGAGTGGGAGGGGTGAAAATCACCATCGTTCCGAGTAACACAAGCAGATTTGTGGGGCCAAAGTCCCTTTCCACAAAAACGCCCGGCCGGTGAGGGCCGGGCGTAAACGTACCAGGAGCTAGGCTCTACCGGTACATTTTTGGCGGGAGGAACTGCACAATCGCAACTCTGAAGCCGGAAACAAGAAAAATCTTCGCGCGCCACCGGCCCAGTTTGTAATTCTGCCGCAAAAAAGCCGCGAGCGGGAAAGCTCGCGGCTGGGAGAATGCGGGCCGGGGCTCTCCCCCACCCGGCCGGGCTTAGCCGGCCTCGGCGGCGGTGATGGCGCGGGGGGCGTCGTCCATGGGGATCTCGCCACCGAGGGGGAGCGTAACCTTCAGCTTCTTGTAAGCCGGGAGGCCGGTGCCCGCGGGGATGAGGTGGCCCATGATGACATTTTCCTTAAAGCCCTTCAGGCCGTCGACCTTGCCCAGCGTCGAGGCGTCGGTGAGGACGCGGGTCGTCTCCTGGAAGGAGGCGGCGGAGATGAAGCTCTCCGTCTCGAGCGAGGCCTTGGTGATGCCGAGGAGGATCGGCTCGGCTTCGGCCGGCTTGCCGCCGGCGGAGTCGAGGCGCTTGTTCTCGCGCAGGAACGCGGTGCGGTCGATCTGCTCGCCCCAGAAGAACTCGCTGTCACCCGGATCCGTGATGCGGACCTTGCGGAGCATCTGGCGGATGATGACCTCGATGTGCTTGTCGTTGATCGACACGCCCTGGAGGCGGTAGACTTCCTGCACCTGGCCGATGAGGAATTCGTAGAGCGCGGTCGGCCCGAGGATGTCGAGGATCTCGTGCGGGTCGGCGGAGCCTTCCGTGAGATGCTGGCCCTTGTGGACGACGTCGCCCGGCTGCACGATGATGTGCTTGCCGTGGGGGATCAGATGCTCCTCCTCGGCGTCGGCCTCCTCGTTGCGGACAACCAGCTTGCGCTTGCCGCGGATCGATCCCTCGAAGGAGACGATGCCGTCGATGCGGGCCATTTCGGCGGCTTCCTTCGGGCGGCGGGCTTCGAACAGCTCGGCCACGCGGGGGAGACCACCGGTGATGTCCTTCGTGACGGAGGCCTGGCGCGGCGTCTTGGCGAGCAGCGAGCCGGCCTGGATGATGTCGCCTTCGCTGACGACGATCTGGGCGCCGGTCGGGATGGCATAAGAGGCGACGGGCTTGTTCTGCTCGTCGCGGACCTCGATCTGGGGATTGAGGTCTTCCTTATGCTCGATGACGACCGTGGCGATGCGGCCGGTCGATTCGTCGAGCTCGCGCTTGACGGTGACGCCGGGGATCGTGTCCTTGAAGGAGAGCGTACCGGCCTTTTCCGAGAGGACGGGGATGTTGTACGGGTCCCACTGGGCGATGGTCTGGCCCTTGGTGACCTTGGCACCGTCGGCGACGGAGAGCACGGTGCCGACCACGATGGGATAGGCTTCGAGCTCGCGGTCGTTTTCGTCCAGAATCTGGAGGGAGCCGGTCTTGTTGAGGACGATGGCGGCACCTTCCATCTGCACGAGGCGGAGGCCGCGGTACTTCACAATGCCGGTGTTGCGGATCTTGATCTCAGGATTCTTCGAGCCGGCCGAGGCGACGCCGCCGATGTGGAACGTGCGCATGGTGAGCTGCGTGCCGGGCTCGCCGATCGACTGCGCGGCGATGATGCCGACGGAGTCGCCGATCTTGGCGACCTTGTTGGTGGCGGGATTGATGCCATAGGACTTGGCGTCGATGCCATGCTCGCTCGTGGAGGTGAGCGGGGACATGACCTTGACGCGCTCGATGCCGGAATCCTCGATGCGGTGGGCGAGCTCCTCGGTGAAGAGGTCGCCGGAACCGACGATGAGCCGGGTGGGGGCGAGCGGGTCCTTGATGTCGTCCGCCGAGCAGCGGCCGACGATGCGTTCGGCGAGGCTGACGAGCAGCGTGTCGCCTTCGAAGATGGCCTTTTTCCAGATGCCGTCGCGGGAGCCGCAATCTTCCTCGGCGATGACCACGTCCATGGCGACGTCGCAGAGCTTGCGGGTCATGTAGCCGGCGTCGGCGGTCTTCAGCGCGGTGTCGGCAAGGCCCTTGCGGGCGCCGTGCGTGGAGATGAAGTACTCGAGCACGGTGAGGCCCTCGCGGAAGGAGGACAGGATGGGGCGCTCGATGATTTCGCCGGAAGGCTTGGCCATGAGGCCGCGGAGGCCGCAGAGCTGGCGGACCTGCTGCTTGTTGCCGCGGGCGCCGGAGTCCATCATGATGTACACCGGGTTGACCTCGGTGCGGCCGTCGTTGTTTTCGAGCTTGGCGAAGACGGACTTGGCGATGCGGTCGGTGGCGCCGGTCCAGATGTCGATGATCTTGTTGTGGCGTTCGCCATCGGTGATCACGCCGAGCTGGTGCTGGCGCTCGACCTTGGCGACCTCGACCTCGGACTTGGCGAGGATGTCGTCCTTCTCCTTCGGCCGGATCATGTCCTTGAGGCCCATGGAGACGCCGGCGAGGCAGGCGTGCTTGAAGCCGAGGGACTTGAGGTCGTCGAGCGCCAAGACCGTGCGGGCGTGGCCGGAGACCTGGTGGCAGTTGAGGATGAGGTCGCCCAGCTTGCTCTTGTCGATCTTGTCGTTGACGAAGCCGAGCTCCGTGGGCCAAACCTC
>CAISJA010000054.1 GCA_903885525.1 uncultured Opitutaceae bacterium | reverse complement strand
CTGTCGCAGATCTGCCCCATCTTGGCGCGGGTCAGCTGCACATTGAGGTGCTTCGGACCGGAGGCGTCGGCGGTGATGAACGGCAGGTTGATGTCGTAGGTGGTGGCGGAGGAGAGGGCGATCTTGGCTTTTTCGGCCTCTTCCTTCAGGCGCTGGAGGGCCATGGGGTCCTTGCGGAGGTCGATCCCGTTCTCCTTCTTGAAGCTCTCCACGAGCCAGCCGATGATGGCGTCGTCCCAGTTGTCGCCGCCGAGGTGGGTGTCGCCGTTGGTGGCCTTCACCTCGAACACGCCGTCGCCGATCTCGAGGATGGAAACGTCGAAGGTGCCGCCGCCGAGGTCAAACACGGCGATCTTCTCATCCTTTTTCTTGTCCAGGCCATAGGCCAGCGAGGCCGCCGTCGGCTCGTTGATGATGCGGAGGACTTCCAGGCCGGCGATCTTGCCGGCATCCTTGGTGGCCTGGCGCTGGGCATCGTTGAAATAGGCGGGGACCGTGATGACGGCCTGCGTGATCTTGTCGCCCAGGTAGGCCTCGGCGTCGGCCTTCAGCTTGCCAAGGACGAAGGCGGAAATTTGCTGCGGGGCGAACTGTTCCAGCTTGTCGCCCACCTGCGCCTCAATGTAGGCGTCGCCGTTCTTGCCCTCGACGACTTTGAAGGGGAAATTTTTGGCCTCTTCGCGGACCTCGGTGAACTTGCGGCCGATCAGGCGCTTCGCGGAGAAGATGGTGTTTTTCGGATTGGTGACCGCCTGGCGCTTGGCCGCCTGGCCGATGATGCGTTCGCCGGTCTTGGTGAATGCCACCACGGAGGGCGTAGTACGGGCGCCTTCAGCGTTCGGGATGACCACGGGCTCTCCGCCTTCCATGACAGCCATGCAAGAGTTCGTGGTGCCCAGATCGATGCCTAAAATTCTGCTCATGATGCCGACCTTTAGCAAGGGTTGTGCCGCGTCTTTGAGTCGAATTTTATTGCTTTATCTACAATTAATTACAGATTATAAGTCGAAGATTCAATATGCCGTCCGGCTATAAATTGAGCCAAGATGGCGCAATTGTTCTGAATCCACCCTGCCGTTGTGTCTCAATCGGATGCAACAGATTGATGCGATATTTTACGGGTTACAGCTTGGGCCGCCAAGCCATGCGGGACGCCAGTTCCACCCTGCTTTACGGTCAATGCCCCGCGTTCAGCCCGCTCACGCCGCACCTTGCGAAAGGCGGTCGCGCAGCTGCTGGCCCACCCGCAGAACAACTTCGCAGACGTTTTCGCGCACTCTGGGATCAGTCGAAGCCACCGGACAGCCCCGGCGCTCTCCTTCCAGCCAAGTCTCATCCTGGATGATCTGTGCGATCACCGGAAGCTGTCGCGTAACGACGGGGTCGTGGGAGGCCATGGGGGAAAGGGTAGCTGCCCTATTCATCGGTTTGTTGGGTAACTAGTCAAATCCTACCTTCCTGGAAAAAAACTAGATCCGGAGGATATATCTTGGATTATTTTGTATGCGAAAAATCGCTCAAATCGAGAGAAACATATACGTTACTCATTTGTATACAATATATTTTGAATTTATTATTCTTGCGCACTTTTCTATGCACATCAAGTAAAATAAGCCAGTCGGTTCGTCCCCCGGCGAGCGACACCGCTCCGGTAAAAATCCTTTGGGTGGGTCGATCAAACCCCAACGCTCAACCTCCTTCCTCTTGCGACACCGCGCCTGCCCTTCCGCAATCCGAGTACAGGGGCAAAATAGGTCTTAAGACGGGAGCCAAACCCCCGATTAAGGGGATGCTTCACTCCGCCCCAACTCATGCCTGCCCCCACGCTCATCACGGACGCCGTTATTCGGGATTCTATTGTCCGCGCCATCAACAATGTCTGCCACATCATGCTAAAGCAGGAAGCGAGGTTTGTGGAGCACACTCCCCAACCCAAGGCGACCGACGCCCAAAGTACATCGCATATATTTGGAAGCGTGGGCTTTGTGGGTTCCATCAACGGACTCGTCTATCTTTGCCTTCCCGATGATTTCGCCCTGTTCGCCGCCGGCCACATCCTCGGCATCAGCCCAAGCGAAGTTGCGTTTGAGGGACCGGAGACCCTGAAGGATGTGGTGGGCGAAATCACCAACATGACGGTGGGCGGTTTTAAGAACGCCCTCTGCGACCTCGGCTTCCCCTGCAAACTCACGCTCCCCACCATTGTGCGCGGCAATAACCTCGCTGTGGCCGCAATCAAAGGCACGACCCGGCACATCTGCCATTTCGATTGCAAGGGCCACCGCGTGGTGGCGGACATCCAGATCAAGGCGGACTAGCGCGGTCCGTGGGCGCAACCGCTCAGGCGGGAGAGGGAGTGGCCAGGCCGCTTCCATCTGGCAAGTCCAAGGACCAAGGCACGGCCGGCGCGCACGTTGTCCCGGCACCTCCCATTTCCCCTTCGCCTTTCTCGACCGCCTATTTCCTGCCCTCCAACTCCTCCCACCGGGCAAAGGCGGCGGCGTGCTCGCGCTCCACGGCGTCGAGCCGGTTCTTCACCTCGGCAAACTTCGCGCCACCGTTCTGGTAAAACAACGGGTCGCCCAGCTTGGCGGCGAGCTCGGCCTGCTGCTGCTCCAGTCCCTCGATCCGGGCCGGCAACGTCTCGAGTTCGGCCTGCTCCTTGTTGGTGAGTTTCCGGACGGTTTTGCCGGAATCGCCGCGGTCGCGCGCAGGCCGGCTCCCGTCGGGAGCCAAGGTCGCCTTCGCTGCGGCAGCAGCCTGCTTTTTCTTCTCCTTCTGCCAGTCGGTGTAGCCGCCCACGTAGTCCCCGAGCACGCCGTCGCCTTCGAAGACGAGCGTGCTGGTGACCACTTCGTCGAGAAAGGCGCGGTCGTGGCTCACGAGTAGGAGCGTGCCCTGGAATTCCACCAACAGGTCCTCCAGCAGATCGAGCGTCTCGGCGTCGAGGTCGTTGGTCGGCTCATCGAGCACGAGCACGTTGGCGGGCTTGGTGAAGAGCCGGGCGAGCAGGAGCCGGTTGCGTTCGCCGCCCGAGAGCACGCGGGCGGGCGTGCGCGCACGCGCGGGCTCGAAGAGAAAATCCTGCAGGTAGCTGATGACGGCGCGGGAACGGCCGTCGATGGTCACCGTCTGGTTGCCGTCGGCGATGTTGTCGGCCACGGTCTTGTTGTCGTCGATCTGGGCGCGGAGCTGGTCGAAGTACACGACCTCGAGGTTGGTGCCGTGCTTGATGGAGCCGGCCGTGGGCTGGAACTGGCCGAGGAGGAGCTTGATCAGCGTGGTCTTGCCGGCGCCGTTGGTCCCGAGGATGCCGATCTTCTCGCCCCGGCGGATGACCGTGGAAAAATTCCGGATGACCCAAGGCGGCTCACCGCCGGAAGCGGGCCGCGCCGCCGCCGAACCGGGGCCGGATTCCGCCGGACCGGGGGACGCCGCCACCTTCCAGGCGAAGGAGACGTTCTCCGCCTCGATGACCTTCACGCCCGTGCGCTCGGCCTCGGAGAGCTTGATCGTGGCGGCACCGGTGCGGTCGCGGCGGGCGCGGGCCTGGGCGCGCATTTCCTGCAGCGCGTGGATGCGGGCGGTGGCGCGGGAGCGCTGGGCGCGCACGCCACGGCGGATCCACTCCTCCTCCTGTGCCAGCTTCTTGTCGAAGGCGGCGCGCTGCTTCTCCTCGGCTTCCAGCACCTCCTGCTTGCGCACCAGGTAGGTGTCGTAGTCGCAGGCCCAGCCGGCGAGGCGGCCGCGGTCGAGCTCGACGATGCGCGTGGAGATTTTGCGCAGGAAGGCGCGATCGTGCGTGACGAAGAATAGGGTGGGCCTGGTCTCCAGCAAAAATTCCTCCAGCCAGAGGATCGATTCCAGGTCGAGGTGGTTGGTCGGCTCGTCGAGCAGGAGCAGGTCCGGCTGGCCGGCGAGGGCGCGGGCGAGCAGCACGCGGCGCTTGAGGCCGCCGGAAAGGGCGGAGAACTCGCGGTCGGGAGCCAGGCCAAGGTGGGCAATCAGGTCCTCCACCCGCACGTCGCGCTGCCAGTCCTCCTCGTGGTGGTCGGAATTGTCGCGCAGGCCGGAGGCCACGATGTCGTGCACCGGGCCGGTCACGCCGGTCGGCACCTCCTGCGTCAGGCGGGTGTACACGGCTCCGGGCGGACGGGAGACATCGCCGGTGTCCGGCTGCATCTCGCCGGCGATCACCTTCATGAGGGTGGACTTGCCCGCGCCGTTGCGCCCGAGCAGGCACACGCGCTCGCCGGTCTCGATCTGGAAATTGATGTTTTCCAAAATCGCGGGACCGCCGAAATGGAGTGTGATGTCGAGGAGGTTGAGCAGCGAAGCCATAGGACGGCCGGGCAAACTGCGCGAGGGCGCGGCCGCAGGCAAGCCGGGTCTGGCGCGATTTTGCCTCGGTGAATGCGGCGGAGCCTGACGCGCCTTATGCATTTTTTAATATTTGCTCACCATTAACATACAACCTGGCATAACCGGGGTGCATTTCCTGCATGTGTGGGATTGTCAGCCCTAATATCCCGGTCGGGGGAGGATAAACCCATGCTTCGGGCATGGACTTCCCGGACAGGCTGGACAAATTTTGCGGAGTCTTGGCCAAGGTCGGCCCAGACAGCTTCTCTCTCTCCCAGCATCATCATCCCTTATGGTCAGCACCAACACTCCCCCGGCCGGCACGCCTTCCCCAGCCACGCCCGCTGTCTCCCCCCAATTCATTCCGGACGCAGTCATCCGTTTCGCCGGCGATTCGCAGGACGGCATCCAGGCCCTTGGCGGTTTCCTCGCCCGCCTCGCCGGCCGCAGTGATCAGGAGGTCATGACTTACATGACCATCCCCGCCACCATCTCCGGAGGCCCTTCCATCTTCCAGGTCCGCATGGGCACCGGCGAGGTGCTCTCTGCCGGCGACCAGGCTGATTTTCTCGTCGCGTTCTATCAGCACAGCTACGACGCCCACGTCACTTCCTTGCGCCCGGGCGGCGTGCTGATCTATGACAGCGACCATGTAAAACCGAATCCGGACGACCATCGTTTCATCAACGTCGGCATCCCGATCACCAGCGCCACCATTGAAGCTGCCGGCGGCACGAGCAAGGATAAGGGCAAAAACATCTACACCCTCGGCCTCGTCGCCCGGATCTTCGACCTCAACGTCGAGAAGCTGCGCAAGCTGATCAACGAGCGCCTGGGCCACCGCGGCGAGGACGCCGCCCGCACCGCGCTGCTCGCCTTCGATGCCGGCTACGCCAATCCCGTCGAGAACCTCCTCGGCCACCTCTACCGCTTCGAGCAGAAGGCCGCCTCCGCCTCGGGCCGCACCGCCGTCACCCTCGATGGCAACACCGCCCTCGCCTACGGCCTCCTCGCCGCCGGCGTCCGCTACGGCTCCGCCTACCCGATCACTCCCTGGTCCTCGATCATGGAAATCCTCCGCACCGAGCTGCCCAAGTACGGCGGCATCTTTGTGCAGGCCGAGGACGAGATCGCGGCAGCCTCCACCGCCATCGGCTTCTCCTACGCCGGCAACGTCGCCGTCACCGGCAGCTCCGGCCCCGGCATTTCCCTCAAACAGGAGGCCATCGGCTGGGCCGGCATGGCCGAAATCCCCCTGGTCGTCATCAACGTCCAGCGCGGCGGCCCTTCCACCGGCCTGCCGACCTGCGTCGAGCAGTCCGACCTCATGCAGGCCATCTACGGCTCGCACGGCGACAACCCGCGCGTCGTCCTCGCCCCGAAGAATGTCGAGGACTGCTTCTACCTCGCCATGGAGGCGGTGAAGATCGCCCGCGACTACAGCACCCCGGTCATCATCCTCACCGACCAGGCCATCGCCACCCGCATCGAGGCCTTCGCCGAGCCCGACCTCGCCCGCCTCGTGGTTGAGCCGAAACTCGACCTCACGCCGCGCCCCGCCGATTTCAAGCCCTACCCCCTGGACCGCATCACCCGGCACGCCCTCCCCGGCACGCCGATGCTCTCGGGTAAATTCCCCACCGTCACCGGCCTGGAGCACGACGAGTACGGCCACCCCTCCGCCGGCGCCTCCAACCACGTCAAGATGAACGCCAAGCGCCGCGAAAAGATCAAGGCCCTCGGCCTCACCCTCCCGACGCCTGAGGTTTACGGCGACCCCGAGGGCGAAGTCCTCGTCGTCGGCTGGTGCTCCCCCTACGGTCAGATCCGCGAGGCGGTCCGCATCCTCCGCGCGCAGGGGCGCAAGGCCGCCCAGCTCCACTTCCGCCACCTCAACCCGCTGCCCCCCGGCATCGAAACCATCTTCGCCCGGTACCGCCACATCGTCGTGGCCGAACTGAACGACGAGGGCCTCTATGGCTACGGCCAGCTCGCCACCCTCCTCCGCGCCCGTTACGCCAACCCCGCGATCAAGTCGTTCTGCAAGACCGACGGCCTGACCTTTAAAGTCGGCGAAATCGTCGACGGTGTCACCCGCATCATCTCCGCCAACTAAAGAATTCCACGCCATGAGCACAGACACCCTCACCCCACCCGTCGCCCCGGCCGCCCCCGCGCCCCGTGCCCCCCTGAACAAGAAGGCCCTCGCCTCCGATCACCCCACCTGGTGCCCCGGCTGCGGCGACTTCGCCGTCCTCGCCTCCTTCACGAAGGTCCTGGAGAAACTGAACTACAAGCAGGAGAACATCGTGTGCATGGGCGGCATCGGCTGCTCCTCCCGCCTCCCCTACTTCGTCAACACCTACGGCGGCCATTTTATCCACGGCCGCGTGCTGCCCTTCTCCGTCGGCGTCTCCCTCGGCCGCGACGACCTCCACGTCTTCGCCTTCGGCGGCGACGGCGACGGCTTCTCCATCGGCGGCAACCACCTGTTCCACTCGGCCCGCAAAAACACCAACCTGACCTACGTCATCATGGACAACTCCGTCTATGGCCTGACGAAGAAGCAGACCTCGCCCACCTCGCCCCTCGGCTTCAAGTCGAAGACCGACCCTTGGGGCGCCTTCGACCGCCCGGTCAACCCGATGCGCACCCTGCTCAACGCCGGCGCCACCTTCGTGGCCCGCACGCACGCCGTGCAGATCGCGCACATGACCGACATGATCGAACGCGCCGCCCGCCACAACGGCTTCTCCGTGGTCGAGGTGCTCTCCGAGTGCGTCGAATTCAACGACGGCGCCTACGACGGTGCCATCCCCCGCAAGGGCGGCGCCTTCAAGACCATCGACCTGAAAAAGCACGACGGCTCCCCCGAGGACGCCGCCCGCCACGACCCGACCAACGAGGCGGCCGCCTACGCGCTGGCCTCGCAGGATTTCCCCGGCTCGTTCGGCGTCTTCTACCAGGTCAGCCGCCCGACCAAGAACGAGCTCGAGCGCGACCTCATCAACAAGACCCGCGAGAAGACGAAGGGCGCCGGCGCCCTCCAGCTCCTCCAAGGCACCTTCGCCAAGCTCCGCTGAGCCGGGCTCGGGCCTCGTCCCCGGCGGCCCCAATTTTGGCCGCCGGGCGGGGTGCCAACCCCGCGGCTTTCCCTCTGCGCCGGCCACCCGCCACGGTGGCCGGCTTTTTCTTGTCCGGCCCGCACCGCGGCGGCACGCCCACCGGCCGCCGCAAATTTGTTCACCCTCCATGCCTCGCCTCCTCCTGGCCGTGCCACCGCCCCCGCACATCGGCGCGGGATGGCTCGCCAATATCCGCCCTCCCGGCCCAGCCGGATCGCCGCCGCCGTGGCAAAATGCCACATCCCTTGGTTTGCCCCATGAACCTGCCTCCCGACCGCACCGCCCGACCGAGGACTGGGGCAAGCTCTTGCAGGACGTGCCCACTGCGTCGGCCATCCTCGACCGCTTCCTGCACCACGCATTGATCATCCCCATCACCGGTCAGAGCTACCGGCTCAAGGACGCTGTGACCAATCGCCAGAAGGCCAAGACCAGCACCGGCTGACCGCCAGCCCACGTTCCAGCTTGAGTACACCCCAACCAATTCTATGACCAATCCACCCTCAAGGTGGCTGGCTTTGAAGTGGCCACGGACAATGACATGAAACCGGTAATGGTAATTGCAATTCGCTACACTAGAATACTTTAGAAAGAACCAACATCGCCTCAAAGACTAATGCTATCCAAACCGCCATCCTCCAGGGAATCTTCCAGTCGTCAGCATTGGCTATTAGCAATAAAACAATCGTTGCGGCTATATACGCACCTGCCTTTGTAATCGGGAATCGGCGCTCCGGAAGCTCAATACCTACCGTCATGAGTAAAACTATTAGGCCCCTATAAATTTCGATCTTTTTCATGTTAACTTGAGAGTGCCGGGTTCTGGATAGGTGGTTAGGTTT